>CAJXHL010000055.1 GCA_913054335.1 uncultured Gammaproteobacteria bacterium
ACATTATTGCCTTATTGGCCAATGAAAACTTACACTCAGAATAAAAAGTGATTATAATAGTCCGATTATTCTGCAGCGACATAGAGAAGAGAATTATGAAAACATTTAGTGCGAAAGCCACCGAAGTCAAAAGAGACTGGTTTTTGGTTGATGCCGATGGCAAAACATTAGGACGTTTGGCAACTGAAGTTGCGTCACGTCTTCGTGGTAAGCATAAAGCTGAGTACACACCACATGTTGATACTGGCGATTATATTGTGATCGTTAATGCAGCAAAGATTACCGTTACTGGTAACAAGTACAACGATAAGATGTATCACCACCATACCGGTTATATTGGTAATTTAAAGTCCATTGCTTTCAAGGATTTGCTAGCGAAAAAACCTGAAGAGGTAATTCAAAAAGCAGTGACAGGTATGTTGCCAAAAGGCCCATTGGGTAGAGAGATGGCAAGAAAAATGAAAGTTTTCGCAGGTTCTGAGCACACACATGCTGCTCAACAACCCCAAGTATTAGATATTTAAGGCATATTAGTATGGCAAATAAAGAAGTTTATTACGCAACAGGCAGAAGAAAGACATCGGTTGCTCGCGTCTATATGACAAAAGGCAAAGGCGTTTTCACCGTTAACAAAAAACCAATGGATGAGTATTTCGGTAGAGAAACTTCATCTATGATTGTTAACCAACCTATCGACGTTGTTGAAATGAAAGACAAGTTTGATTTCAACATTATTGTTAAAGGTGGTGGCGATACTGGTCAAGCGGGTGCAATTAGATTAGGTATTACGCGTGCATTGATGGCTTATAACGAAGAAATGCGCCCTGATTTACGTAAAGCTGGTTTAGTGACTCGTGATGCTCGTGTAGTTGAGCGTAAGAAAGTTGGTAGGAAGAAGGCACGTAAGAGCGAGCAGTACTCAAAGCGTTGATCTTTTTCGAAGAGATTCAAAAAAAAACCCGCTTCATGCGGGTTTTTTATTGCTTGTTATTTTGTAACTATCAAGAATAAAGTGTTTTGTGCAATAATCTTTACAAGTCGTATTGCTCGAGCTTGTTATAACTAATAAGTGATTGGATAGAGGCGACGTATTCATCACCGGTTTGAGCGTAAGGCGTTAGACCTTTAGCCAATGCTAGGCCAGTGATCAGATTGCCGTTGTCACGCTGATTTTTGCGAATTGCTCTTAGGTTGTGATAGGCTTGATTGCGATTTAAATTTAGCACGTAATAATCAATGCTGTCTTTTAGGGAGCTAAAAGTAGCCACTTCGTGTATTGCGCCTTCGTCTCGTTTTTTTGGTACCGTACCACAGCCTTTTGAAAAGCACCAAAGTCCAAAATAATTGTTAAAGTTCTCTGCAAAACGAGATCTTCCCCAATTGGATTCGTTGGCGGCCTGAGCAAGAATTAAAGAGGGCGGCAAGATATCGATCGCGATTAGCATCTCATCTTTGCTTACACCCTTATCAAGTCGGTATTTAAGTGCTAATTTTTCAAGTTCAGCTGCACTTAATTCATCGTTGCTAATAGAGGCCCTGAGTTTGAGTATCTCAGCATTTTTTTGCTCAATAACCGGCAATAAATAATTAAAAAAGACAGTCTTCCTAACAGCAGTACTCTCAATTGCTGAGAAGGTTGGCTTGTTACTGACAACCTTTTTTTGAATTTCAATCAAATCTTGTTTGAATATTGATTGAGTGCTTGAAAGTAGTGTTGACGTGTTGAATAAGCTTGTGGCAGAGGCTACAACAACAACAAGGCAAATAATCTTTACTTTGCTTGCAACAGGGTTCTCTAATAAGTTGAATATCATCATAATTAAATATTGGTTATTCTTGGCTAGGCTTTCTAAGCATGAGCTCAGTGACGGCATCTTTTGGTGATTTTTTACCCTTGGTTACGGCAAAAACTTGTTCGCAGATTGGCATTTCAATTTCCTTTGCACGCGCCATTGAGAGAATTAATTGTAGTGTGTTGTAGCCTTCTACTGTACCGCCAACATTCGTGAGTGCTTGCTCAATCGTGGCATTTTTAGCTAACTCTTTACCAAAACGACGATTTCTAGAGAGGTCGTCAGAGCATGTTAGTACCAAGTCACCCATTCCTGAGAGACCTTGAAAGGTAGATTTGTCAGCGCCAAGTGCCACACCAAGTCTCGTCATCTCAGCAAGCCCTCGAGTGATAATGGCTGCCTGGGTGTTGGCACCAAAGCCAAGTCCGTTGGCTACGCCTGCAGCAATGGCCAAAATGTTTTTGACTGAACCACCCACCTCAACTCCGGTAACGTCTTCACTGGTATAGGCGCGTAAGGTTATTGTTTGAATGGCATCGGCCCAATACTCTCTTGTTGCACTGTCTTTTGAAGCAACAACGATAGCGCTGGGTTTTTTCTTTGCAATTTCCATTGCGAAAGTAGGTCCAGAAATCACACAAGCGGCATGATTTGGTAGGGCGTGCTCGAAAGTTTCATGAAGAAAACAGCTGTTGGGTGTATCAAATCCTTTTGTAGCCCAGGCGATAAAATGTTGTTCAGACACATAATGACTTAACTTTTTTAGGATATCAGCAAATGCATAGCTAGGTGTTGCAATCAATACTGCTTCAGCTGCAGTGATATTATTAAGATCTGCAGTAATTGAAATATTGTTGCTAAACGGAGTATTTAAGGCGTCGTGCTGGGTGCTCAAACTCTTCACTTCAGCATCATCTTGAGCAATCAAATAAATAATATCAAATTTCTCACTAAGGGAAACTGCGAGAGCACTTCCCCAAGCACCAGCGCCTATAATGCTGAGAGACCTTTGTGTCATTGATTTTGAGTTAACCATTGATAATCATGCTTAACTCGCCCGAGCGATCGGCCGCACTTAAGTCGTCATAACCACCAATGTACTGGTCATTGATATAAATTTGAGGCACAGTGGATCTGCCTGTTTTTTGGTGTATTTCTTTCCAAATATCTGGGTTTTCATCAACCGAGATTTTCTTATAGACAACACCTTTTTCATCCAATAGCTGATAAGCCATTCGACAAAATGGGCAATAATCAGAAGTGTACATTATGTTTCGCATAAGCCTATTTTTTAATTGGTAGGCCGGCAGCTTGCCAAGCATCAAAGCCACCTTTTAAGTTGTAAACACGATTAAATTGATTTTTACAAAGAAGTTCCGCAGTCGATTTGGAGCGCATGCCATTTTTGCAATAAGTGAGAATTTTTTTGTTTTTATCGAGTGAGTCCAGTTTGCCTTTAACTTGTGCCATTGGAATGTGCGTGGCTGAACTAATAAATCCAGCTGCTCTTTCTTTTTCTTCACGAATATCAAGAATGATTAGATCGTCATCATCCATCAGAGTGACTACGCCATTGGTATCGACTATTTGGTATTTTTTTGGTCTTTCTCCATAGATAAACAGTGCAACGAGTGCAGCAAGCGTTCCCGAAAATATCCATTGCTCAAGCAAAAAATCCATTATTTCAGTCATTATTAATTTTCCTGTAAAAAAGTGTCAAGCATTTGGTGGCCATGCTCAGTAAGAATGGATTCCGGGTGAAATTGCACGCCTTCGATCGCCAATTCTTTATGGCGAACACCCATAATTTCTTCAATTTCACCAGATTTATCGTTTGTCCACGCAGTCACTTCAAAACAATCTGGCAGTGTGTGTTGCTCTGCAACCAATGAGTGGTAGCGTGTTGCATTTAAAGGGTTCTTTAGGCCAGAGAAAACACCACTGCTTGTGTGGTGTATTGGTGAAACTTTGCCGTGCATAATGCGCTTGGCACCAATAATGTTACCACCAAAGGCCTGAACAATGGCTTGAAAGCCAAGGCAGACGCCTAAAATCGGAACTTTGCCAGACAATTTTTTTATAATTTCAAGAGATATGCCTGCTTCATTCGGCGTGCAAGGTCCAGGCGAAATAACAATGTATTTTGGATTGAGTTTTTTAATCTCATCAACAGTGATCTCGTCATTGCGATAAACCGTTACACTTTGACCCAGCTCGCCAAAATACTGGACCAAGTTATAGGTGAACGAGTCGTAGTTATCAATCATTAAAAGCATAAAAAACCTTGTCTTAGAGATCTTTACACAAACCTTTTGGATTGTAAAAAGATTTAGGCATACAAGCCTTGTTAAAACCAAGGGTCATTTTACCGATAAAAACGAGGCAAAGTTAAGACACTGAAAGTAGTGTGTAGACTCTCTGAAACCGCATTGCTGCAGCCTTTTTAGGTGTGTTTCACTGTTTTCAGTTAACAATATATTTTCAAGAGATTGACGTTTATTGGCTATTTCTAGCTCGCTATAGCCGTTTGCACGCTTAAAATCCATGTGAAGATCCGTTAGTCGAGCTTGCTCACTTTTGTCATCAACGTGGATTTTTTCACTAATAATCAAAGCGCCTCCATTGTTGAGGCCGTGATAAATTTTAGTGATGAGATCAGCGCGCTTTTCGATATCAATAAATTGCAAGGTTAAATTTAGAACAACAACGGATGCATTTTCGATACAAATATCCTTAATATCGCTACAAACAACCTCTAAATTGTTAACTTTACCAACTAAGTTCTTTTGACATTGTGAAACCATGTCCGTGGAATTATCTATGGCTATAAAGCGCACGTTTTTACATTGATTATTAAGTGCTAATGCAAGTGTGGTTGCGCCGGTTGATGCACCTAAATCATAGTAATTGCTGTCATCTTGGCCGTAAGTACGAGTCAATAAGCCAATCATTTGAATCATTGCTTCGTAACCGGGCACTGAGCGTTTCACCATATCATCGAAGACCGCTACAACGCTTTCATCAAAACAGAAATCAGATATATCACTCTGATTGTTAAATATTTGGTCACGCATACAATTTCTCAAGAAATATTTCACTCACCAATAATTTAGTACTACCAACGACAAAGGTTGAGCGTCGTGCCCATGTACCCAGATGTTGCCCGACTTCTAGTTGGTCTCGAGAGATAAGAGGGTCATCAAATAAGAGTTCACCCAAAGGCTTAGTGCCAATAGCAAGTAGCTTATTGGTATCAATGGTTTTTGGGATTACTGATCGGGCAAAGACAACGGGCTGTTCAGCGCCTATTAATTCCACTTCGCGAACAATGATGGTCTCATCTTCTATGTCACCTAACAGTTTAAGCTCACAACCGTATGGCGTGTTTTCTACTTGAGAGATAACATTGACATGAAAATCTGAATATTTGTTTTTAAGTTTTGCGGTTAAAGAGCTGTTATCCAGTAGCCATGGCAATACATGAGCAGGGATATTCTCGCTTGCATCGAAAGTTCGCCATTGAAATTTGTCGGGATTAAACATATTGAAAGATGCGCTAAACTTAAGGAGCGTATTTTACTAGACTCAAAGGCATCAATCTAGGCGTTAGCGTAATGTGATTTGTCTTCATCAATCCAACGCTGAATAAGTGCATTTTGAGCGTATTCATTTTCACCAAGCATCAGTTCAGAATAATAGCTTGCTTGTTTAAGGAGATAGGCATCACGGACAATATTGGCAATTTTCATGCCAGCAATGCCAGTTTGCTGTGTCCCGAGTACTTCTCCTGGGCCACGAAGCTCTAGGTCTTTTTCTGCAATGACAAAACCATCACAAGTTTGACGCAAAATATCCAGCCTTTGCTTAGCCGACTCACTTAGTGGCGATTGATACATCAATACGCAAACGCTTTTCTCGCCACCTCTGCCTACTCGCCCGCGTAATTGGTGCAATTGGGCTAGCCCTAATCGCTCTGCATTTTCAACAATCATTAGGCTGGCGTTGGGCACGTTTACACCAACCTCAATGACCGTGGTCGCTACCAAAATATTGATTTTTCCTTGTGAAAAATCTCGCATAATGGCTTCTTTATCGCCCTTATTAAGTCGGCCATGAATCATCATTACTCGAAGGTCCGCAAAGTTATTGCTCAAATAGGTAAAAGTATTTTCCGCGGATTCTGCACGCAGCACTTCTGATTCTTCAATCAGCGTGCAAACCCAATAAATTTGTCGACCCTCGGCACACACCTGTTTGATTTTCTCAATAATTTCATCTTTGCGGTTAGTGCTGAGCGCAATGGTTTGTATGGCTTGTCGTCCAGGCGGTAATTCATCGATAATGGAAGTATCGAGATCGGCATAAGCACTCATTGTTAAAGAACGCGGAATTGGAGTGGCTGTCATTACTAGCTGGTGTGGTGTCTTTTTCGCTTTTTGCGCAAGCGACAATCGTTGATGAACGCCAAATTTGTGTTGCTCGTCAATAATAACAAAACCGAGATTGTCGAATGAAACGCTTTCTTGAAAAAGGGCGTGTGTGCCAATCACCACTTGCGCTTCACCAGAGGTTACCCTGTGCAGTTGCTTGTTTCTCTCTTCGGTGTTTTGCGAGCCTGACAGATAAGCAACGGTTATGCCCAACTTGCATAAATATTCGCCGAAACTCTGCTCGTGCTGTCGTGCCAAAATTTCAGTGGGCGCCATCACCGCTGTTTGAAAACCGTTGGCGACTGCTTGCAATAAAGCAAACACCGCAACAATGGTTTTGCCAGAGCCGACGTCACCTTGCAGTAATCTCAACATTGGATGTTGTGTGGCGAGGTCGGTGTTGATTTCTTCAATGCAGCGCTTTTGTGCGCCAGTCAAACTAAAGCCAAGTGATTTTGAAAGCAGCTCACTAAGTTCGGTTTCAAGAGTAAGAATATTGGAAATTTTCGATTTGCGTCGTAATTTCACTTGTTTGAGGCTTAATTGGTGCGCTGCAAGCTCTTCAATAATGAGTCTTTGCTGTGAAATATGGCTAAAATCGGCTATTTGGGTCAAATTTTCACCTTTTCTAGGATGGTGGAGTAAGAATAACGCCTCACTTAAACTTGGCATTGTGTTTTTTGCCATTTTTTCAAAATGATCATCAATAGTCGTGTTTTTCAGTAATTCTAGTGCAATATTAATCCATTGCTTGAGTTTGTTTTGTGTCACGCCTTGGCAAAGTGGGTAAACGGGGGTTAGCGTTGATTCAAATAGGGGTGATTGTTTCGAAGTGATACGGTATTCAGGATGATGCATTTCTAAGCCTTGCCGACCAATTTTAATTTCACCAAAGCATTGAAGTGTTTCACCCCGAACTAGGGCTTGTTTTTGGTATTGGTTAAAATGAAAAAAGCGCAGCAATAATCGTTGATTATTGTCGTCAGAGAGATAGCAAAGAAGTTGGCGCTGTCTAGTGGGTGCTTCTTCGATTCGATCAATCGTAAGTTCGACTAAAATCTCACTCCCCACTTGAGCTTCGCTAAGTGGGGTGATACGAGTTTTATCTTGATACCTGTTTGGTAGGTGAAAGAGTAAATGTTCTAGGGTGTAAATGCCCAGTTGATTCAGTCTTTCCGATGTTTTTTTCCCTAATCCGCTAATGGAAATCAGTGGATCGGAGAGTGTTGGCATGCTTTAGTAGCTGTATTGATCCGAATTGACCATCATCACGCCGTCCATTTCTACGCCCACTGCTTTTGGTAATTCCTTAACACCAATCGCTGCACGCGCAGGATAAGGCTGGTCAAAGTATTGCGCCATGATTTCGTTCACAATTGGGAAGTTTGATAGATCCGTTAAAAAAATATTCAGTTTTACGATATCACTCAAGTCGCCACCTACTTCATTGCAAACAGCAGTCAAATTTTTAAATACTTGATTGATTTCTTCACTAATGCCACCTTCAACAATTTCCATGGTATCTGGCGCCAAAGGGATTTGACCCGATAGGTAGACGGTTGTGCCACCATTAACGGCAACGGCTTGTGAATATGTGCCGACTGCAGCGGGCGCTTTATTTGTAGCAATAATGTGTTTTTGCATGATTCTAAATAATAGTAAATTAAGTTAATATATTATATTAGGTATATGAGTTTTATTGTAAACCTCTTAGTTAATAAGGCTTATTTAGGCAAATGGAACTCTGTATTTGATCTTGTAGTCATACTAAATCGGTTTGCAACCAATTATCTTGTGGGTAGTCACAGAGCTTATCCACCAAATGTAGAGTAAATGCTTGACGCGATCTAGATGATCGATTGGCGGCACTGTAATGGGGTAGTTGACCGTGAAGAATAATCAGTGTGCCAGCGGCAGCTTCCAGCATTTCAAGTGGTTGTTCTGGCCATGGACTATCATTCAAAATATCAAATTGGGTGCCTCCGTCTGCTGCAAGTTTAAAGCGTTTTTTAAGTGGAATTTTGTGTCCTTTTGGGATAACCTGAAGGCAGCCATTTTCACGGGTTGCTTCTTCTAGGGCGAGCCAAAAGCCAATACAACTCATCGGTTCCGTGTACAAGAAAGTAGAGTCTTGATGTAGAGTTACCTCACCGCCAATGTTTGGCTGTTTAAAGACATGCATTGACTGAATAGAACGGGGTGATTGTATGCCAAGTTGTCTACCTAGGGAATGAAAGTCCAATTCATCAACCACCTGCTTATACTCCGGGTCTAGTAAGTGTTGTGCATGGCCTATTTTGTTGATGGATTGCTGTTTTTGAACAGTAAAATTACCGTGTTGGTCGATTGCCTCCTCTTCAAAGAAAAATCGAATTTTATTACCAGAGCTCAAAAAATAATCATCGCTAGAACGCTCCTGCTCATTTGTTGTAAATACTGAGCGGTTGGTAGGCGGTTGAAATTCTTCGATTAATTGTTCTGCCCGTTGCATCAGACGATGGCGCTGCCGGGAATCGATAAAGTTTTCTATAATTAAATAACCATTTTGGTTGAATGAGCCGATTTGATTTGTTTTAAGCATGGTGGAATTTTGTAAAGGGGTGTGAGCGTGCATTTCAATGATACTATTATTCAGGAAAAAAAGTTCATTATGTTCCCTAAATTTTGGATGGTTTGAGTTTTATCGAATCTTGACTGGGTAGGCGAAAAATAACCATTGTGGAAATTAAAGCGAATAATGCTGCAATCAGTAGTGCAATGTTGTAACTATCATTCTGTTCGTACAACCATCCCGCAAGTAAGGGCGCACTCAGACCTGCAAACCCCCAAGCGGTGAACACTTTTCCGTACGCCCATGCAGAGTGTTCTTTGCCAAATAGGTTGACCACCAAAGTCGGGTAGATGGCAATAAATGCACCATAAAATGTGGCAATGCAAATCATTAATATCAATGCTGTCTGAACACCGCCAAACACTGCCAATAAAACCAGACTGATGGTGCTAGCCAGTGTCAGTACTGCCAAAGGTTTTTGACAGCCAAATTGATCAGCAATGTAGCCTGCGATTAAACCCGCAGCACCACTACCTAATGACATAAGCACAATACCAGTTGATGCAAGTTGTGCATCTCCTCCCATGGTTTTGATAATCGGAACCGCGTGGCCAATCGCCATTAAACCTGCAAAGACACCTAAACAATAGCCAAACCACAATTTGACAAAGCTCAATTGTATTGGCTTTGGATTTTGTTGTTGTGAGGACTGGCAAGGTCTTGTTTCAATTTTTGAGAAAAGTAACATCAAAGCGCCAACACCAACGATGAATCCAATGAGTCCAGTGCCAATACCATAGGCTACCTTTAAGCCCAATTCAGTGAGTAAGTAGGGGTAAATCAGTGAGAAGACGACTGCACCAAGGGCGTAAGCTGCAGTGACAGCGCCGAGCACTAAGCCGCGTTTTTTTTCAGAGGTGACAATCGTACACGCATGCAGCGAAAAGCCATAACCCAGACCACTGGCAAAACCAAAAAACAAGCCGTAGCCAACCAGCCAGCCTAGCCAAGTTTCACTACTGGTTAACAAAACACCAAATAACGGCAGAATTGTTGCCATCAGCATCAAAGCGGAAGCATCAAAACGGCGGTAAAAGATATGGCCAAAAAAGACCGCAAGTGTGACGCTCATAAGCCCAGCTGAGTAAACTAGGCTGGACATCATCCGCCCAACACCAGTTTGCAATTCGATTTGTTCAATAAGTGTACTAAAAGCATGCAATGAGCCCATGCACAAAGTAATGAGCAAGCAGCCACTGATTGTTAATGTCGTTTTTAATTGCGACTTTGACATGCTTTGTTTAACGCTCCATTTTCTTTGATGGCGACTTTATACCATGAAGTGGGATAAAGGGTCAAACATCAAGCTGTAGAATGACAGTAATGTTTTTACAGGGAGTTTAGCTAGGTGTTACGCCTCGGTTGCGTTCAGA
>CAJXHL010000056.1 GCA_913054335.1 uncultured Gammaproteobacteria bacterium
TTACCACACTCATAATTGGTATTACAGATAATGATTATTGGTGGCTAGCCAGTAGAATAGTTGCTGGTTTTAGTTCGGGGATGGTAATGGTAATTGGTTCAGCAATTATAATGATGAAACTTAATTTAGAAAATAAAACCAAAGCCATGGGTATTTACTTTTCGGGCATTGGCGTAGCGCTTGTAGCATCCGACATGATTGGTAGGTACGTTTTATCCATATCCTCCTGGCAAACATCATGGCTGGTGTTAGCACTCAGTGCTGCATTAGTTGTTTTTTACCCGTGGTACGTTCTATCCTTTGCTAGAACAGTCAAGAAAAGCGTCATAAAACAGCCTTTTAATATAGCGCTTTTTTCTGGTTTTACACTTATCCTCATTGCAGCTTACTTTACCGCAGGTGTTGGCTTTGCTGTACAAGGGACTTTTATGCCTACCATTATTAAATCACTACCAGGAGTCGAGGCGTACGCTGGACTTACTTGGCTTTTAGTAGGGTTTGCGGGTATACCTTCTTCCGTTGCTTGGATGCATTTAGCTCATAAATATGGCGATATTAATATCATTATTATTGCTATGAGTATTCAAATAGTTGGAATTTTAATTCCAGCTATTACCACCAACATCTATTTAAATTTACTGTCGGGTGTTTTTTACGGTGGCACGTTTGTGGGCTTGGTAGCGCTGTTTCTCCATTTAGGCGGCAAACTGGCGCGCCACAACCCAATTGTATTGATGGGCGCACTGACTGCAGCCTATGGAGTGGGTCAAGTGAGCGCACCGTTATACGCTGTTGTATTAACCAATTGGTCAGGTAATTATAATTATGCATTGTATGTCACTGCACTTATTGTATTTTCAGGGGTGTTAATGCTTTTAACAACTAAAATATCTAACTCGCCATACTAACTATTAGCAAAAGCAAAACTCAATAAACTCCGCGTAAAAAAAGCCTTTATTGTTAAAGTCACTCCAGCGCAAAGCAATACCTTATTTACCCTTGGTGGTATAATAACTGGCATTAAATATCAGCTAATTTATAAGCATGTCGGGCAATTCTTTTGGAAAAATTTTCACTCTTACCACTGCTGGCGAAAGCCATGGTGAAGCCTTAATTGGCATTGTTGACGGCTGCCCACCAGGAATGAGCCTAACCGAAGACGACTTGCAAGGCGATTTAGACTTAAGAAAACCGGGCACTTCACGTCATACAACACAGCGCCGTGAAGAAGACAAAGTTAAAATTCTATCGGGCACCTTTGAAGGGGTCACTACAGGCACACCTATTGCCCTTTTGATCCAAAACACCGATCAACGCTCAAAAGACTATGGCAATATTGCCAACTCTTTTCGCCCAGGTCATGCAGACTACACTTACCAACAAAAGTACGGCATAAGAGACTACCGCGGTGGTGGCCGTTCATCGGCTAGAGAAACAGCAATGCGAGTAGCTGCTGGCGGCATTGCAAAAAAATACTTGCACCAAAAATACGGCATCGAGATTCGCGGTTATTTGGCGCAGCTCGGGCCCATTACCATTGAGAATTTTGACTGGAACGAAGTACACAATAACCCGTTCTTTTGCCCTGATGCCTCCAAAGTCAGCGAATTAGAAACCTATATGGATGCCCTGAGAAAATCAGGCGATTCTATTGGTGCACGAATTAATATTGTTGCAAGCGGCATGCCTGTTGGTCTTGGCGAGCCAATTTTTGATCGCCTAGAGGCTGACGTCGCCCACGGCATGATGAGCATTAATGCTGTCAAAGGCATTGAAATTGGCGCCGGCTTTAACGCCATCACCCAAAGAGGCTCAGAACATAGAGACCCCCTAACGCCTGAAGGCTTTACTTCAAACAATGCAGGTGGCACACTGGGCGGTATTAGCTCAGGCCAAGACTTATTGGTTTCTATCGCACTCAAGCCAACTTCCAGTTTGCGCCTGCCAGTTGAAAGCATTGATGTTAACGGTGAAGTGGACGAAGTTATTACCAAGGGTCGCCACGATCCGTGTGTTGGTGTGCGTGCAACGCCGATTGCTGAGGCCATGTTGGCCTTAACATTAATGGATCACGCACTACGTCATAGAGCACAAAACTGTGATGTTCAATCATCAACTCCTGTTATCCCTGCCGCTAAAAAATAACCATGTTTAAACTGATTCACAAGCGCGTTCCTAGTAACGCAAAGAATGATATTTTGTCTGGCTTAACGGTTGCTCTGGCGTTAGTTCCTGAAGCGGTCGCTTTCGCCCTGTTGGCTGGCGTCAATCCTTTAGTCGGTCTATATGCTGCTTTTACCATCGGCCTTGTCACTTCCATTATTGGTGGTAGACCAGGCATGATCTCAGGTGCAACAGGCGCCATTGCTGTTGTTATTGGCACACTAATTGCCCAGCATGGTGTTGAGTATTTATTTGCCGCAGTAGTAATGATGGGCGCGATTCAAATAGGCTTCGGACTTCTAAAAATGGGCAAGTTCATTCGCTTGGTGCCGCATCCGGTTTTCCTTGGTTTTGTTAATGGATTGGCGATGGTTATTTTCCTTGCACAAATAAAACAATTCAAAGTAGCAGACGAATGGATCAGTGGCACACCACTAATGATTATGCTCATCATAATGGTAATCACCATGATTGTTATCCATTACCTACCAAAATTAACCCGTGTAGTGCCTTCAACTTTGGCGGCGATTGTTTTTGGCACGATTGCTGTATTACTACTGGATTTGGATACACGAACGGTTGGCGATATTGCTTCAATAGGCGGCGCCTTCCCGCCGTTCCATATGCCTAATGTGCCGTTTGATTTAGAGATGTTGCAAATTGTCTTTCCTTACGCAATTGTGATGGCGCTAGTTGGTTTGATTGAAAGCCTGCTAACGCTTAATTTAATTGACGACCTCACACAAACAACAGGACGACCGAATAAAGAATGCATCGGCCAAGGTGTGGCCAACACCGTAACAGGCTTTTTTGGCGGCATGGGTGGCTGTGCAATGGTTGGTCAAAGTTTGATTAATATCAAATCTGGCGGTCGTGGCAGGCTTTCTGGCATAGCTGCTTCTGTGGTGTTGCTGTTTTTTATTCTCTTCCTTTCTGAATATATTGAAATGATTCCGGTTGCGGTACTGATTGGTGTCATGATGATGGTGGTTATCGGCACCTTTGAGTGGGGTTCGTTCCGCTTATTTGGCAAAATTCCACTACCAGATATTATTGTCGGTATCTCGGTTGCAGTTATCACGGTATTGACCGACAACCTTGCTCTGGCGGTTATCGCTGGCGTTATCATGTCTGCCCTATCTTTTGCATGGGATTCAGCCAGCAAAATTCATGCAACTGATGAGATGGATGACAACGGCGCTAAAATTTATAAACTCAATGGCGCTCTATTTTTTGGCTCGATTGAGCACTTTCACGCCATCTTCTCTCCAAAGACTGACCCAGAAGAAGTCTTTATTGATTTTCAGGATTCACGAGTGATGGATCACTCAGCCATTCAAGCGGTTGATAAGCTTGCCGAACGCTATCAAAAAGCCGGCAAAGCTCTGCATTTAATGCATCTTAGTGCAGAGTGTCGATTGCTGCTAAACACAGCCAAAGACTTGGTTGAAGTCAATGTCCTAGAAGACCCTCAATATCACGTTGCAATCGACAAGGCGCAAGTGTTAATCGAGTCTGGACAAAAGACTTAAATTAGTTATTTACCTTTCTCCTCACCCCAGAGGATTTTGTGCAACTGCACTTGTAAGCGCACGTTCAGCTGCTTTTCAAGAATCCAATCGGCCAAATCCACTGGCTTCAAAGATTCATAAACAGGTGAAAACAGCACGCCAGCAGATGTTGTGTTGTTTTCCAATATATCGCAACACCAATCAAAATCATCCCTGTTGGCAATTACAAATTTGAGCTGATCTTTTTCTCTCAAAAGCGCTATATTTTCATAACGATTTTGATGGCATTCTGTCGATGAAGGTGTTTTTAAATCCATCACAATAGAAACTCCAGAATTGACTGGTGAAATATCAATACTACCACTGGTTTCAAGCGAAATTTTGTAGTTATTGTCCGTCAAAACGTCTAACAATTTTAAGCAGTTTTTTTGAGCCAATGGCTCACCGCCAGTTACACAAACATAATTAGTGTTATATTGTTTTACTTCGGCTAATACCGACCCAATCGATAGCGGATTGTTACCCTTAAAAGCATAGGTTGTATCACAATAATTACACCTTAACGGACAGCCCGTTAAACGAACAAAAACTGTCGGAATACCAACATCTTTTGCCTCACCTTGCAGTGAGTAAAAAATCTCGGTAATGTTTAAAGTGTCTTTACTTAAATTGTCCATCTTTTAATCGTTTTATATGGTTACGCACATCGGCTGCTTCTTCAAATTTTAAATCTTGAGCGAATTGATACATTTGTTTTTCAAGGCGCTTTAACTCTTTTGCCATCTGCACCGGTGATAAGTGTACTTCAATAAACTCAGAATCCAGCTGCTCGTCAATTTCATCAGCGGATAAATCCGTATCCAATATATTGACAATCGGCTTAACAACGCCCTTGGGGATTATCCCGTATTTTTTATTAAAAACTTTTTGTTTCTCACGCCTTTTACTGGTTACATCCATCGCCTTTTGCATGGAATTGGTAATACGACCTGCATACAGAATCACCGAACCATTCACGTGTCTTGACGCACGACCCATGGTTTGAATAAGAGATCGTTCAGAGCGTAGAAAACCCTCTTTGTCAGCGTCCAATATTGCCACTAGAGAAACCTCAGGAATATCCAAACCCTCTCGCAATAGATTAATGCCTACCAAGACATCAAACACGCCGAGGCGCAAATCACGAATAATTTCAACTCTCTCAACGGTATCAATATCCGAGTGCAAATAGCGAACTTTAACTTGATGCTCGTGCAAATAATCACTGAGCTGCTCGGACATGCGCTTGGTCAATGTTGTCACTAAAACACGCTCGTTTAGCGCTACCCTTTTATGAATTTCAGACAGTAGATCATCAACTTGACTATCTACTGGGCGTACGTCAATGCCTGGATCTAACAATCCGGTCGGTCTAACCACTTGCTCTGCAATGACACTAGAGACTTCCAACTCGTAATTAGCCGGCGTCGCCGAGACCAAAATACACTGATTAACGCGCTCAGAGAACTCATCGAACCTTAAAGGGCGATTATCAAGTGCAGAAGGCAGACGAAAACCAAAATCAACTAAAGTGGTTTTACGTGATCTATCACCCTTATACATGCCACCAATTTGACTAACTGTAACATGCGATTCGTCCAAAATAACCAGTGCGTCTTTTGGCAAATAATCCAACAGTGTTGGTGGTGGCTCACCAACATCACGACCAGAAAGATAACGCGAGTAATTTTCGATACCAGAGCAGTAGCCAAGTTCTCTCATCATTTCAACATCAAGAACAACACGTTGTGAAAGGCGTTGTTCCTCAACCAATTTGTTCTGTGCTAACAGTTCTTTCTTTCTAACAACAAGCTCTGCTTTGATGTCATCAAGCACGCTGAGTATTTTCGATTTTGGTGTAACGTAATGGGTTTTTGGATAAATGGTTATTCGATGCAGTGCTTTAATTTTTTCGCCTGTCAGCGGATCAAACCAAGACAACGCCTCAACTTCGTCGTCAAACATTTCAACTCTTATTGCGCGCTCTTCAGAGTCTGCCGGAAAAATATCAATAATTTCGCCTTTAACGCGAAAATGACCTCGGGTCAAAGTCACATCATTGCGATTGTATTGCATTTCTGAAAGACGCGAGAGAATTTCTCGTTGCTTAGTTACTTCGCCCACTGTTAGATGCAAAAGCATCTTCATATAACTCTCTGGATCGCCAAGTCCATAAATCGCTGAAACGCTGGCGATGATAATAACATCCCTTCTCTCGAGCAGTGCTTTTGTAGCAGATAAGCGCATTTGTTCAATTTGCTCGTTAATAGAGGCGTCTTTTTCTATATATGTATCTGATGCTGGAACGTAAGCTTCTGGTTGATAGTAGTCATAGTAAGAGACAAAATACTCAACCGCATTTTTTGGAAAGAATTCCTTCATTTCGCTATAAAGCTGCGCTGCTAGGGTTTTGTTGGGTGCCATGATAAGACTTGGCTTTTGTGTCTTTTCAATGACATTGGCCAGAGTAAAGGTTTTACCCGAACCGGTCACACCGAGAAGCGTTTGATATTTGGCACCAGCATTGATCCCATCAATCAAAGTATTAATCGCTTGAGGTTGATCCCCTTTCGGAGAAAAGGCAGATTTTAGCTGAAATTTTCTAACCACTTTTGGCGCTTTTTTCTTTAAAATGAATCATTAGAGATCTTTGTAACAAACATTTAAAATTTGCTGAGCGATAAAAATGAATAAAAAATGTGTAAAGATTTAAAACTAATAGCACTAGCTATTGATGAGAATTTTTCTGCATTTTTTAACATTGTTAACCTCAGCCCTTTGGGATAGGGGATTTTTACCATTTTCCTGTGTTAATTTTTTTCGCTAGACAACAAGTAGAGCTTTTAAAAATATGCCTTGAAAAATACAAAAAATATCACTATCAAATCTATAATGATTGTTACAAAGAGCCCTCCTAATTTTAAACTAATTATCCACCTCAGTAAATGTCAAGCATCCTATCAAATCGAGTCCAAAAAATTAAGCCATCTGCCACTCTTGCAGTAACTGCAAAAGCCAACGAATTAAAAGCACAAGGTATTCAAATTGTACCAATGGGGACAGGTGAGCCAGACTTTGACACACCGCTTAACATTCAAGAGGCAGGGATTAATGCCATTAAGTCTGGCGAAACTCGATACACCGCTGTCGATGGCACCCCAAAACTAAAAAAAGCCATCTGCGAAAAATTTGAAAGAGAAAACAACTTAAGCTACTCTATGAGCGAGGTTATGGTCTCTTCAGGTGGTAAACAAGTTTTTTACAACCTTTGTCAGGCGATACTGGATGAGGGTGATGAAGTGGTAATTCCGGCGCCTTATTGGGTGTCATACCCAGATATCGTCATCCTAGCAGATGCTTCACCAGTGATTATTAAAACTGGTCTTGAGCAGGGCTTTAAAATTACACCTGAACAGCTTGAATCTGCAATTAACAGAAAAACAAAATTAGTAGTACTCACAAGCCCTTCAAACCCAACTGGAGCTGTTTACACAAAATCAGAACTTAAATCTTTAGGCACTGTTTTGATGAAACATCCACAAATCATTGTTTTGACTGATGATATTTACGAACACATTCGCTGGGGTGATGAAGATTTTGTTAATATTGTTATGGCGTGTCCTGAATTAAAAGATCGCACAATGATTCTCAATGGTGTCTCTAAAGCCTATGCAATGACAGGCTGGCGAATTGGCTATGCGGCAGGACCTGAGACAATCATTAAATCAATGAAGAAAATCCAGGGTCAATCCACCTCTAATCCGAGCTCGGTCTCACAAGCAGCCGCCCTTGAAGCGCTTACTGGTGATCAGTCGTTTATTGACGAAATGGTTAAAACCTTTAAAAGAAGATACGATTATATTGTCGCAGGCCTTAATGCCATCGATGGTATCGAGTGCCCAGAATCTGGTGGGGCTTTCTATTCGTTTCCAAGAGTGCAAGGCTTAATTGATCGCCTTGGTTTGGCTGATGATGTTGAATTTGCAACCTATTGCTTAGAAACTCTGAACATCGCCCTGGTGCCGGGCTCAGCATTTGGCGCTCCAGGCTACGCACGCTTCTCTTTTGCCACGAGCATGGACAACATTAAATTAGCAGTTGACCGTTTAGCAAACGTATAGCATAATTACCTTTTTTAATTGCTCGGGAGAGTCATGCTAAATCGAACACAATTCTACATCAATGGCGCTTGGGTTGATCCTAGTCAAGCTAACAACTTTAATGTAATCAACCCTGCAGATGAAAGCATCTGTGCAATAATTTCTCTAGGCTCAGAGGCCGACACCAACCTTGCAGTCGGTGCAGCTAAAAATGCCTTGACCACTTGGAGCGTATCTTCAAAAGAAGAAAGAATTGAAGCATTAGAAGCGCTTTACAGTATCTACAAACGCCGATGGTCCGACATGGCCGAGGCAATTTCTCTCGAAATGGGCGCGCCAATTGACTTTGCCAACAGCGCACAAGCTGGCTCTGGTGCGGGGCATATCAAAACTTTTATTAAAAAACTCAAAACTTTTGAATTTGAAAAACCCTTGGGTAATCACGCACTAGATAATCGCCTAGTCCTTGAGCCTAAAGGGGTCTGTGCATTAATCACACCGTGGAATTGGCCTATTAATCAAGTCACGCTAAAAGTCATTCCTGCGATTGCTACCGGCTGCACGATGGTGCTAAAACCCTCTGAAATCGCCCCACTCTCCTCTATGGTATTTGCCGAAATGATTGATGAGGCAGGACTACCTCCTGGTGTATTTAATCTTGTTAATGGTGATGGCTTGGGCGTGGGTTCTCAGCTAAGTTCACACCCAGATGTTGATATGGTGTCATTCACTGGCTCAACAAGGGCAGGTGCGTTAATTTCGCACAATGCAGCTGATGACTTCAAAAGAATTGGCTTAGAGTTGGGCGGTAAAGGCGCTAATATTATTTTTGCCGATGCCGATGATGACGCTGTTGAGCGTGGCGTTAAACATTGTTTTAATAACTCTGGGCAGTCTTGCAATGCGCCCACACGAATGTTGGTTGAAAGCAGCATTTATGAACAAGCCATAACAAGAGCTCAAGCTGTTGCCGCTCAAACATCGGTTGATTTGCCCGCAAAAAAAGGTAAGCATATTGGTCCAGTCGTTTCGCAATTGCAATTTGATAAAATTCAAAGCTTAATTCAATGCGGTATTGATGAAAAGGCAACCCTTGTTGCTGGCGGCACAGGCAAACCAGAAGGTTTTGATAACGGTTATTATGTCAAGCCCACCATCTTCTCAAACGTTAACAATCAAATGACCATCGCCCAAACGGAGATCTTTGGCCCGGTATTATCAATGATTCCATTTAAAGATGAAGAAGAGGCGATTTCGATTGCCAATGACACGTGTTTTGGTTTGACCAACTACATCCAAACTCAGGACATTGGCAAGGCCAAGCGTGTTGCTAAACGCCTGCGCTCTGGCATGGTTGAGATCAATGGTGCCAATCTTGAAATGGATGCGCCTTTTGGCGGTTACAAGCATTCCGGCATTGGTCGTGAAGGTGGTGTGTTAGGTCTAGAAGAATTTCTAGAAGTTAAGGTGATAAGTGGTTGGGAATAGCGCTAAATTTACATTCTTACAGCCACGCCCAAACTATTACGGCCATTACTGCAAGCATAATTAAAATCTTTACTTCGCTTTTCACAAAAGGATGTTTTTATTAACACAAAATTTAATTATATATTAATTAATAGATTATTGTGATCTATTTATATATTTTATTTTGATACATTAATTTTATTTTAACGTTTCATTTTTTTTGAAACGCTTGTGTTTTCAATTACTCTGAAGATTACAAAATAATCGATAAAGACGCCATATTATTTTTTGATATTAGAATTTTGTTACATGAAAATCTTAGTTAAAAATAAACTATACTTATTCTAATTAATCGCGATAATATTTATGCCTGAACCTAAAAGAAGAACTGAGTGTAGATGCGGTCGCTCACCAGTTGGCAAAAGATGCGTGGGTTGGCATATGCTAACTGAAGAGCAATATCAAGAGGCACTTTCTGAGTACAATAAGATGCCTGAAAAACAACAAAAAGGCCTTTACCATGCAAAAGCAATAGATGGTTTGGGTGAGTGATTATAATGAATAATAATAGATACGTTTATACAAGAGAAAGTTAATGAGAAGAAGAATGAGTAACATCGTAAAGCAATTTAGGGATGCGTATAGATTTCCATCCTCTCCAGTCGCTAATGAAAAAAGACTTGCGCGAAGAGTGGCAGAGGAATGGCGGCATGAGTAGCCACCAGGCACACCAATTGAGTTTATTGTTGATGAAGTATTACTTTGTTGGTCACGTAATAAATAGGCATCAGTAGCGAACAATGCAAAGAAGTTTAAAACTCTGTTTTATT
>CAJXHL010000057.1 GCA_913054335.1 uncultured Gammaproteobacteria bacterium
TTGTTGAAAATGTCAGTTACATAGTGGCTTTCCACCGCTTGAGTATTCCATTAGGCGCTGCATTGGGCATTCTCATATTAAAAGAAAAATTCTACCCTTTGAAGCTTCTGGGCGTGCTAATTATGTTGGTTGGGCTTTTAGGAGTAGCACTTGGTTAAACACTTTGAGTGGATATCAATACCATGTCAAATGATTAGCTTTTCTATATAATTTGGCCTTTACTCCAAGTTGATTATTTAGCAACTTAATGACTATGAATTATTCGGTTTTTGGTGAAAAATTCACCCGCAACACTGGCATCTCCCAATTAATGGACGATCTTGGCAGGGCCAACCATAGTGGCGACCCCGATATGATTATGCTTGGTGGCGGTAACCCCGCTCTAATCCCAGAGGCACACGATATTTTTGTTGATGAGCTGCAAAAGCTGATTGCAAGTTCGGATGTTGATCAGATGTTGGGCTTGTATGATAGCCCACAAGGTAATGGTGCATTCATTAAGGCACTGGTCAAAAGATTAAATGAACATTTTGATTGGTCATTGTCTGAGCGTAATATCGCTATTACTAATGGCTCACAAAGCAGTTTTTTCTACTTGTTTAATTTATTTGCGGGCGACATGCCGGATGGCAGTCAAAAGAAAATATTGTTGCCGCTTGTGCCTGAATATATTGGTTACGCCGATCAGGGGATTACTGAAGAGATGTTTGTTTCGGTTAAGCCAGATATTCAAATGCTTGAGAACAAGCAATTTAAGTATCAAATTAATTTTCAAAAATTGATTTCCACACTCGAAATGGAAAGCATCGGTGCGATTTGCGTCTCACGACCAACCAATCCGACAGGCAACGTTATTACCGATGAAGAGTTAGATCAATTAGACGCGATTGCGCAAGAGTACAACGTGCCACTGATTGTTGATAATGCTTACGGTCAACCCTTTCCAGGGACTATTTACATTGACGCGAAGCTCAAATGGAACACTAACATGATTCTCTGTATGTCGCTCTCTAAACTTGGTTTGCCCGGCATAAGAACAGGTATAGTTATTGCCAGCGAGCCTTATATTGAAGCCATCAGTCGCATGAGCGGTATCATGGTGTTAGCACCCGGCAGTGTGGGTCCGACACTTCTTACTCGAATGATTAAAGACCAAGAGCTTCTACATTTGTGCGATGATGTTATCAAGCCTTTTTATCTGGATAAGGCCAAGACCGCTATCAGACTTTTTAACGAGATTTTTTCTGACTCTGAAATTTACTTGCATAAGCTCGAAGGCGCCTTTTTCATGTGGCTTTGGCTGCCAAAGTTATCAATCACCTCAGAAGCGCTTTATCAGCAACTGAAAAAAGACAAAGTCTACATCATTCCTGGTCATAATTTTTTTATGGGTATGTATGACAACTGGGAACATAAAGATCAGTGTATCCGTATAAACTATGCCAAAGATGAAACTACGCTGAGAAAGGGATTAGAAGCTATTCGTCGAGCTGTATTCGATTAGATTTGTCCGTTATTAGCATCAATTTAGATTACCAAAAGGGAAAGATGGCGACAATTCATTGGTTGGGAACAGGGCTCTCGGCACTGCCAGGTCTTCGTAGTCTTATAGGCGGTGGTTATTCGGTTGTAGTCTACAATCGAACAGTCGAAAAAGCCACTAAAGCCTTATCGGCTGTTGAGGGTGATTATCAAATTGTTGAGTTTTCGCTAGAGACCATCGAACAGCGAGTTAAAGCTGGCGATGTTGTTGTTTCAATGCTTCCCGGGGATTTTCATATTCCAGTTGCAAAATTATGCCTTTCATTGGGGGCGCATTTTGTTTCCAGTTCTTATATTTCACCCGAAATGCAAGATTTACACGAAAATGCACTCAAACAAAACCTTTGTTTCATTAACGAGGTTGGTCTAGACCCAGGCATTGATCATTCCATGTCGCACGCTCTAGTTGCAGATTACAAAAATTCTTCTGCATTCTCTGTTGACAATAATCATTCATTTATAAGTTATTGCGGTGGTTTAAGCGATACCCCTAATGACTTTTGTTATAAATTTAGCTGGTCGCCATTAGGTGTTCTAAAGGCCTTAATGTCGCCATCGGTTAGTATTCGTGAGGGTGATGTCTACCATACCACTAAACCATGGGAAGCAGTTGAACTGTATCCATTGCCAATGCCGTGGGGCGCGGAAGAATTTGAGGTGTACCCAAATCGTGATTCATTGCCATTTATCGAACAATACCAGTTAAATGGTGGGCTTAATATAAAACAGTTTGTAAGAGGAACGCTGAGGTATAAGGGTTGGAAAAATGCTTGGCAAGATATTTTTTCTGAGGTCGAATCACTTGAAATGGCTAAGGCACAAAGCCGCTTAACAGAGCTAAGCAACGAGCTGTGGCACAACTTTGCTTACAAAGAAGGTGAGGTTGACCGCGTTGTTTTAACCGTGGAAATGAAAGTTGAGAGAGGTCCAGATATTGTTTGGCATAAGCAATACATATTAGACACTCTGGGTAATGAGGAAGGCAGTGCAATGGCGCAACTGGTCTCAAACTCGGTTGCCTTGGCAGTAGAAGCAATTCTTGCTAATGATATTTCCCCTGGTGTAAGTGCAGCACCACATGAACCTGCACTTGTCGAGCGTTGGCTTAACCGAACAAAAGAATTAAGCGATCATTTTGTTTTACTTGATCATTTAATTTAGCACTGTAGGCAGCTAAGCGCATGACTGACTCACGCTTTTCAAAGTACCAAAACGAAAACCAATCATGGGTCTCTTTTTTGGAAAACAGAGTACCAATGTCGTCCTGTCATGGGGAGCATCATACTAAATGGCTTGTCATTGGTGCTGGTTTAACCGGCTTGTCAGCTGCTAGAAGACTGGCTAAATTAAACCCTGATGACACAGTAATGTTGTTAGATGCGCGAGAAATTGGTCAAAGTGCCTCGGGCAGAAATTCAGGTTTTGCGGTTGCCCATTCACATTTTCCTGGCCATTTTGATGCTAAATTAGTCAAAGGCTATGAGCGCATAGATAGGTTGAATATTAAAGGCCTAGACATTCTTCGCTCAGAAGTTAGTAATAATAATATTGAGTGTGACTGGCAAGAAGATGGCTTTTATCACGCTGCAGCCGATAAAAAATCGTTGATGGCTTGTGATGATTTTATTGACTATTTAGAGCATCGCCAGATTAATTTCAAAACTATATTACAAGAAGAACTTAAAGAGCAACTGGGAACGTCATGGTACCAAAAGGCAGTCAAGGTGAGTGAAGGGGTGCTGATTAACCCTACCAAGCTACTCTTCGGACTAGCAGAAAGCATACCAAAAAACGTTACTCTTTATGAAAATAGTCCCGTAATAACACTTTCTGGAAAAAAACAAATAACCCTTAAAACGCCACATGCCAGCATAAAGGCAGACAAGGTCTTGATGGCCTGTAATTACGAGGCAACACACTTAAATCATTTGAAGCAAAAGATTCTTGGTATAACGCTAACCGGTAGTTTTACCAGGCGTTTAACGGATGAAGAGTTTGATTCATTGGGTAAAGCTAGCTCTTGGGGGGTTTTATCCCTGCACGGTGGAGGCGCCACACTAAGACTCACTAAAGACAGACGAATTGCTCTGCGCAACACCGCTGAATACAATAAAGGTAAATTATTCTCTGTTTCGCAAATGGCCACAAGAATTCAAATTCATCGACAAGCATTTGAAAACCGCTTCCCACAATTAAAAGCTGTGCCATTTGAGGAAAGTTATTCATGCGTTGAAGGAGTGAGTGCCAATAAAACCAACTTTTTTAAAAAGTTAAGTGATAATTTATTTGTTGCTGGTGGCTTTAACGGATCAGGTATTTCTAAAGGTGTTGCATTTGGCACAGCACTTGCTGAATATGCCAGTAGCGAAACATCTGAACTAATCAGTGATTGCCTACAGTGCCCCAACGCACTTCGCATGCCGCCTTCACCAATGCTGGGTGTTGGTGCTCGATTTCTGATAAGACAGCGATTTAACGGTGTTGGTAAAGACCGATAAATAAACGGCCAATTAGAAAAATAATAGATAGAATCGTTGTGTATTATAAATAAATAAGGTATATTTGCGCTCGAAATTACTTTCGAGATACTTTTTTACTCTTTTAATACGACAAATGCACAATAAAATCAGACACTTTTTCGGCTCAAACTACCAAGCTTACCAAGCAAAAAAGATTGAGCAAAAAACTTGGGAACAAGCCATGAAGGTTGCGCAACAATTGCGCCATGAATACCCAAATTGGGCTTCTTTGGAGTACGTCGCAAGAGAGCTTATCGATAATTCTAAGGCAGCTTAGCTAAGTAGCATCCAGTAGTAATGGGTGATATTTGCAAGTTTTGCAATATTTCCTAGTGCGGCCATTGAGAATTGATTAACTGTGCAAAATTATTAGCTCACCCTAATAGTGACTAATTGCTTGGGGTGACATTTGAGCTAGCGTATAGTTATAACCTTGTTTTCTCTGTGGATGGCACTAAGCGCTGGTTGTGAAATGCAAACAATTCCTCTATCGAATTTAGCTCTAGCGTTTATTCCTGTCATTATTGTCATTATGGTAATTTGGCATTGGCAGCTGGATTATAAGCACAGTATTTATGCCGTTGGCCGGATGTTAATTCAGTTACTACTGATTGGCTATGTGCTTACTTATATCTTTGAAGCTGATCGTGCATACATTGTAATTACATTGCTCAGTTTAATGCTTGCCACTGCCAGTTGGATTGCACTGAGAACAATAACAATTCCACGAAAAACACTGTATTGGAGTGCCGTTTACGCGTCTCTATTAGGAGGATTTACAGTACTTGTATTAACAACACAAGGCGTGCTTTCTCTTCACCCTTGGTATTCACCAAGTACTGTGATACCCATTGCGGGAATGATCTTTGCGAATTGCATGAACAGTATCAGTTTGTCGGGTGAACGACTTGAAGCAGAAATGAAATTGGGCGTGCCCTACGAAAAAGCCAAAAAAGTAGCCCTACGAGCAGCCCTAATCCCAATCACCAATATGTTGCTTGCTGTGGGTTTGGTTTCATTACCTGGAATGATGACAGGGCAAATATTATCTGGTGTCTCCCCACTCATTGCTGTTCGTTATCAAATCATGGTGATGTGTATGATTTTCGGCTCTTCTGGCATTTCAGCTGCCGTGTTCATTTACTCAATTAAACGATATTTACCAACAAATTCAGCATAGATTTTTTGTTTTTGTAAATGAAACAATAGCTACTTTGTTGCGATTTTGAGATTCTTATTTCCCAAAATAGCTAAAAATTAGCCAAAAAATGACTAAATCTATTTTTTACGAAAATTTTCACTATATAGCAATTTTTGGAATTTAGCCGAAAATAGCGTGTTTTAGGCGCATAAAATTCATTATTTAGCCATCATTAGGCTGATTTTGAATGGAATTTGGCATAATTTGATCCGTTTGATGCCATTTCAATAATTTCTCAAATTTATTTATTTAATATTCCATGATAAACCGTTTTATTTGCCTATAATCGGTATTAGCCATTTTGGTCGTAAACGGCTGAGGCGGCTGAAAGTACTTTTTTTTTAACTATTAGGAGAGAAGAAATGACTTTAACGCATTTATTTAAAGCGCAAGCAATTTTTGCTTGGTTGTGGGTTGTAATGATATGGGTTACGCCAGAGATGGCAATTCAGGGTACTGGATGGGAGTTAACCCCAAATCTTCAATCCATGTTTCAATTTATCAGCGTATGCTTTTTAATCTTAGGCGTAATCTCTTGGATGCTGCCAACATGGGCGAGCGACAATCTTAAGCAAGTGGGCATGGTAGCGGGTGTTGGACTGAACGCGTTGTTTCTAGCGATCACCATGTATCACGTCTCAACTGAGGCGGCTAATTTTGACCCGCTTGGTGCGATTCCAATAGCTATCTTTCTGGTTTTATTTTTCTGGAAATCTCGCGCTTAAAGTTTCAAACTGTAACAACTAATAAGCTACTTAATCAAGTAGCTTTTTTGGCGTCGTTAGGTGGTAGCGTTATAATGAAGGCAAATGCCTAAATTAACTCTCATCATTGGTAACAAGAACTACTCTTCATGGTCGCTTAGGCCATGGGTGTTTATGAAGCACCATCAAATAGAGTTTGATGAGAAGAAGATATTGCTACACACGGAAACGACTGATGAGGAGCTATCACAATACGATTCAGGTACAAAAGTACCCATACTAAAGGATGGCGATCTAGAGGTTTGGGATTCACTGGCTATTCTTGAATATGTCTCTGAACAATACTGCGAATCCAGTGGCTGGCCTCGTGAAGCAAGTGCTCGCGCTGTCGCAAGGTCCATCAGTGCAGAAATGCACTCAAGTTTCGCCAATCTTCGAAGCGAACTGCCGATGAATTGCCGCAAGCAATTCAATCGTATTAATCTCTCAATTGAAGCCGCTGAAGAAGTCACAAGAGTTAAGGAAGTTTGGAGAATATGCCGCACACAATTCGGTCGTAGTGGCGAATGGCTTTTTGGTGAGTATTCAATCGCCGATGCCATGTTCGCACCAATTGCACTTCGATTTAATGGCTATAGTATTCCGCTCGAAGGAATCGAGAAGAACTACGTTCAAAGTGTTTTAGATCAACCGTGCATCATCGAGTGGATAGCAGAGGCAAAAGCGGAAAAAGAAATTATTGAGTCGCAAGAGATGTAGCCGAATAGTTTGTCATTTCATGCGTATGTGTGAGAAGGGGTAAAGCCAAGAAAATAATCCCTTTGAGAAGGCCTTATTTAGTAACATAACAGCCTAATTGAACCAAGTTACAGCGTGAAGAAGAAAAATAAAAACAATAATAAATCTCTAGTTATAATAGCACTACTTGTCGTTACTGGTTTTCTTGCCTACAGCTTTCTTATAAGCAATTCTCAAGCCGACACCGAAGAGATGGGGCAATCCATCCCTATTCAGAATAGAGACCATATCTCAGAGAATGAAACCGTTCAAATGTACAATTCAAACCCACCAACATCGGGTCCACATGCTGGCGCTATAAAAGGCGGCTTCTATAGTGGTGAAATAGAAGATATTAATGGTGTTCACAATCTAGAGCATGGCTTTATTTGGATTACCTACCGAAACATCAGCGCTGGTACTAAAGCTAGACTTAAGAAAATTGCTAATCGCTATTCAGGAAGAGTTGTGGTTTCTGAACGTAGAGCTAATGACGCTCAAATTACCCTCGCCTCGTGGGGTCGTTTTGACAAAATGACGCAAGAGGAGCTTGACGAGGATTATGTCACTCGCTTTATTGATAAGTACACTAATAAATCACCCGAGCGTTTGGCTAAATAGAGTTCTCACTCACTTTAGCTAGGTATTGGAGAATTGCCCTAGATTTTTCCATTAAGAGAAAAACGCTTCACATCATCGAATGGTAAGTGGTCGCCTTCATCTTTTCCGTAATACGCCCGCTGAATGACTCCTTCTTTATCAATTAAGAAACTCGCTGGCATAATTGTCCATTTGTGGTTAATTTCTAGTGGAATATAACCCTTTAACAACCCTTTTACAAGTATTGGTAGTCTCAATGTCCAGCCCTTAATCATGCCCAATACTGAATTCTCAATACCGTATTGTTGATAGTATTTATTGAATTCATCAGCAAGAATATAAAAAGGCGCATTGTGCTTGTTACCTTGTGAAGAAGCGATCAATGGGTGAGTTAAATATCGCCACAATGGTAAAGTCCTCGTCAAGCTCATCAAACTTTTTGCTTAGCTCAAAGATTCTCAAGTTGCAAAATGGACAGCTTGCAAACCTAAAAAAAGACAGCATAAAGGGCTTGCCTTGTAACTGGCTTGAGTTAAAAATCTCACCATTTATGCTCGGTAGAGTGATGTTGGGTATCTTTATTCCGGTGTTAATCATTATCCCTGTCTGTTTGTTTGTTTAATGGTAAGTCAAACAGCAGCACTTCTGCATTATCGCTGCCGATTAATTCAATCATTGCTTCTGCATATATTGTCACACTATCGCCAACATTAAGCACGTTGCCGTTAACTTCAACACTGCCCATAGCCACTTGTAAGTACGCAACCCTATCTGCAGACAGAGTGTAGATGACAACTTGTTCCTTGCCCAGCAAAGTACCGTAGATTAACGCATCGACGTTGGCTTTGATAGATTCATTTCTTCCGTCTTCAGAAACTAATAACGCTAATCGACCTTGTTTTTCCTTTGCGCTAAAGAATTTTTGCTCGTAACTGGGTTCTACATTTTGCCGATTTGGCAGTAGCCAAATTTGCAACAATCTGGTTTTATTTGTAGCAGAAGGGTTGAATTCTGAATGAATAATACCCGTGCCCGCTGACAGTCGCTGCACATCGCCAGCACGAATCGTAGAGCCGTTACCCATACTGTCTTTGTGCTCAAGCGCACCTTGCAGCACATAGCTGATAATTTCCATGTTATTGTGAGGGTGATTTGGAAAACCACCCCCTGGCCCAATAACATCTTCATTGAGCACCCTTAAAACTGAAACACCCATTTGTTCAGGGTCGTAATATTCTGCGAACGAGAATCTCGGACGCGCATCCAGCCAGTCATTCTTAAAGCGACCTCTTTCATTTGATCTTCTTATGCTTAACATTTTGATTGCCTTCTTTATGTATTTGGTTTAATGGTTTGTTCGAATTTATTTTCAGTTGATTAATTGACTTATTTATTACAAAAAATGTTCCCGTTCATGAGGCATCATAAAGTCAATATCAGGGCCTTTAGGAACAATACCGGTAGGGTTGAGAGATTTATGGCTGCCGAAATAATGTAGCTTGATGTGTTCCATATTTGTTGTTTCAGCGATGCCCGAAACTTGATAAAGCTCGCGTGTGTATGCCCACAAGTTAGAATATTCAATCAAACGTTTTTTGTTGGTTTTGAAGTGGTTGTAATAAACTGGATCGAAGCGAATCAGCGTAGTAAAAAGACGCCAATCTGCCTCAGTAATTTCTTTACCAACAAGGTAACGCTGTTTCGATAGCCTATCTTCAAGCTCGTCAAGGGTGCTAAATAAGCGGTCATAAGCGGAGTTGTAGGCCTGTTGTGTTTCGGCAAAACCCGTGCGGTAAACACCGTTGTTAACATTGTCATAAATCGTCTGATTTATTGCATCGATTTCATCTCGTAATGGTTCCGGATAGTAATCAAGTTTTGAATCAGTATATTCATTAAAAGCTGAGTTCATCATACGAATAATTTCTGAAGACTCGTTATTGACAATCGTTTGGTTTTTTTTATCCCATAAGACTGGGACGGTAACTAAGCGATTAAAGTTTTTATCGGCTTTTTGATATACCTGATACATATACTGCAATCCAAACAAATGGTCTTCAGTAGCGCCGGGGTGCTCATCAAAAACCCAGCTCTCAGCTGGCATCAATGGGTGCACTACTGAGAAGGAGATAAGATCCTCTAGTCCCTTTAATTTTCGGAAGATTAGTGTTCTGTGTGCCCACGGGCAAGCATAGGAAACATAAAGATGATAACGGCCTGGCTCAGCGGCAAAGCCGCCTACGCCAGATGGTCCAGCGCTTCCATCAGCTGTAACCCAGTTTCTAAAACTGGAATCTGTGCGGATAAACTCACCATCTTCTATTTTCAATTTAACATTTTTCATTTTCATTCCTTGGTAATCTGATTGATTTGTCAACTTAATTATTTTTTGTTTAACTACTAATCACTAGATGAGTATCAAACAAAGGCGATCGTTTAAATCGCCTTGTGTCGTCAATTATTAACCATCAACTGTGTTGCGCTCATCAATACTCCACTTACCCGCCCCATGTGCCGCCAAAATTAGCAAACCACCGGCGATAGGTATATTTTTCATTGACATAGCAACATATTATCATGTTTTTATGCCTCTTAAGTTATCTAGACCCTTATTCATTAATTATTAAGATGAGGTATTGGCATACTGCTTTACCAAATGGTGGACCTATAACTTGTCATTACCACAAATATTAAAACGGTTACACTTC
>CAJXHL010000058.1 GCA_913054335.1 uncultured Gammaproteobacteria bacterium
CTAAAGAAAATACTGTTTAATCCCTTTGTAGGCCAAACTTTCCTGTCAATGGTACAAAAATATAGTTGCCAAAACGGCTTTCTTTTAATGCCTGGCCAACCCTAATGCCTCGAGTCATCATTTGAGTAGTGCGACCACCAACAGGGGCAACAATAATACCGCCCTTCGTCAATTGCTCGATTAAGGCCTGAGGAATTTCACTGCAAGCAGCAGAGACAATAATCTTGTCATAAGGGGCTTCCGAGGCATAACCCTGAGAACCATCACACTGCACGACCGTAACATTATCTATTTTCGCTTTGGCTAAATTCTCTTGCGCTTGTTTCACCAATTGAGGAATAATTTCCGTAGCAAAAACTTGATTGGACAATTGACTTATTATTGCCGCTCCATAGCCGCTGCCCGCGCCAACTTCCAATACCTTATCCGTTTTATTCAGACTTAAAAGCTCAATCATTGCCAATACCGTAAAAGGCTGAGATATTGTTTGCCCGAAGCCAATTCTTAACGGAACATCGCAGTAGGCTTCAGACTTTAAATCGGCGGGTACAAATTGCTCTCTTTGAGTTGCAGCAAAAGCCTCTAGGACTTTTTCGTCGTTAATAAGTCCGCGATCTCGCCATTTTTTTATCAGTGCATCTTTCATCAATTTACTTTTTTGCCAAAATAGCCACCCAAAGCGGCGTGAGTATTTTATTTATTATATTAGCAACAATCGCTAAAGATCTCTAATTGAACCATCCCATTGAGTAACTGTATCGAATCAACATCGCAAGAGACATTACCACAATCATCAATCGAAGAACTCTGGGGTTGGCCTTCACCAAATAGTGAGTTCCACAAAATGATCCAATTAGCTGACCTAGCATCATTATTAGCCCTATTAAAAATGCTATATGGCCAAAACTAAAAAAAACTATAAAGCCAGCAATATTTGAAGCAAAGTTTAGAGGTTTTGCTAGAATTGTAGCCTGAATTATTGCAAGCTTTTTAAGCATAACGCCTGTCATAACAAAAAATGATCCAGCGCCTGGACCAAACATGCCATCATAAAACCCAATTGATGGAACAGCATATTTATCAAAGCTTCTATTAGATACTGAGTTTTGAGGACCTACTTTAGGCTTTGGAGAGATAATAAAATATATTGCAATAAATACTAATACTATGGGTATTACAAAAGAAAGTACTTTAGTGTCAATAAACTGTACTATAGCTCCACCTATAACTGAGCCAATAAAGGATGCAAGCATTAAATACTTAATAGCGTTCCATTCCAACTTTTTTTTTCGAAAAAGAAGCAATGTAGCAATTCCAGTTCCCATACTTCCTTGAAATTTATTAGTCCCAAGAACATATATTGGTGGAATACCACTTAGTAATAATGCTGGTACAGCAAGTAATCCCCCTCCCCCTACAAGAGTATCAAGAAAGCCTGCAACCATTCCAACTATAAATAAAAAAGTTAAAATTTCAAAAGAATAATTAGCTAAATCCATAAAAAATTAATTACTCCAAATAGTTGGAAACCAGTCTTCTCTTAAGCGTTCACCATTTTTTTGATTAATATCTGGAAAATTAGGTGAAGTTCGCCCTAATCGTTGACGATAAACTACGTCATCACCAAGCAAACGAAAGGAAAGGGTTCGACTTAAACCATCCACTATATTGGCGTTAGCACCATGTATTGACTTAAAATTAAAAGCTACCACATCACCTGGTTCAGTTGCCCACTGCTTAATTTCAAAATCACCATTATCAATATTGGGTAAATCCATGAATGCCTCATTATCTTCGTAAAAACTATCGTTATTAGACCAACTTGTTGGTCGAATTTCTTTTGGAAAGGAATGACTACCAGCCAAACACTTCAATGAGACACTTTGTTCCCTTGATTCAAGTGGCAACCAAAAACTTACAGTTTGATCCCCCGAAACACAGTAATAAGGCATATCTTGATGCCAAGGCGTCTCAACTCCAGAATAAGCCTCTTTATAAAAAAAATGATCATGGAAAAACTGTACAGATTTAGACTCTGTTAATTCCGCAGCAAGAGAAGCTAAGGGTGAATTAAGGACAAAATCTTGGTACTGAGGGATTCTATTCCAATTACAAAAATCTTCCATAAAATGCCCTTGATAGCTTTTCTCTTGATGAACCAAAGCGCTACTACTTGGGTTATTTATATGAAATTCAGCCCCTCTAATTAATATATCAATCCATTCTTTAAAAACACCTCGCAATACAACAACGCCATCATTATTAAAGCTTTGGATATCAGTTTTACTAAGTGCCACTGTCATGATATTTGATTAATTAACAACTTCATATTTTGAGTTCATTTTTAATAGACCTATAATAATCACTAAAGCCTTAAATTGAGAAGGTAAATACAATAATTTATACACAGCTTTAGAATAATCTTAAACAACTGTATTATTACTATAATTTTTTACTTCGACAACAATCTATGAAACTTTTTTCTGAGATCTTTACTATCAAAAAAATTCCCAACGTTGTTTGGAGTTCTGAAGATTCTTTTAATCTAAAGCCTAAGCCATTGACCTTTTTATTTTTAGTATTTGGACTATTTTTGTTTGGCCTAGGAGAGAGCCTTCTTATTACCAGTGGCGCGGGTGTTGGTCCATATACTGTATTAGCTCTAGGAATATCAAATCTCACAGACTGGTCTATTGGTCTTTCTACTCTTGTAATTAGTATTTTTGTATTGCTCCTGTGGATTCCGCTTAAACAAAAACCTGGAATGGGAACAATTCTAAATGCCTTCATAATAGCATTAACAATTGAATTCTCAGTTTATTATTTACCTTATCCAGAATATTACCCGATGCAAGTTTTACAAGTCGTAATTGGCGTCCTTACTATAGGACTTGGGAGTGGATTTTATTTAATATCAAATCTAGGTGCTGGACCAAGAGATGGTTTAATGATTGGTTTACAAAAAATAAGCAACCTACCTATATATTCAATTCGAACGGCGATTGAAATAAGCGTTGTTGTCTTGGGATCAATTTGTCTGCTTAATAATATTGATAAATTATTGGGAGAAGTGGTTGGACTTGGAACGGTTATCTTTGCTTTGGGTATTGGCCCATCAGTAGCACTAGGGATTAGTATAGTTGGTAAATTATCAAAACCCATATAAGAGTTTTATGCACTTTTAATAATTACGTTACATAATTTTTATTCTTAAATTTTTCAGACTGCCATTCTCCAGTTTGCATTATTTCACGTAAACAAGTTATCGCATTCCATACATCTTCAAATCTCATATAAAGGGGGGATATCCCAAATCGCATGACATTAGGTTCACGATAATCGCCAATAATGCCGTGCGATATTAAAGCTTGAATAATGGAGTAGGCGTTTTCATGAAGAAAAGAAATCTGACTTCCACGTTGTTCTGAATTTTTTGGAGAAAAAAGCGTAAAACCAAATTCAGTGCATTCTTGTTGCATTAATTGTATAAACATTTCAGATAGCTTGATGCTCTTTTCGCGTATTTCTATTATTGATAAATCCTTAAATATTTCCAGTCCACTCTCTATTGCTTTATAAGCAATAATTGGTGGTGTTCCACAAATAAACTTGTTAATGTCATTTGCAGGCTGATATTCCACTTCAAAGTCAAAAGGCTTAATATGTCCTAACCAACCAGTCAATGGCTGCGAAACTTTTTCAATAAGAGAGCTATGTACAAACAAAAACCCAGGGGCGCCTGGGCCGCCATTTAAGTGCTTATATGTACAACCAACAGCAAAGTCCACACCAAGATCATGCAGATTCATCGGCAAAACACCGACACTATGACTTATATCCCAAACAACTAGAGCCCCTTTTTCATGTGCAAAAGTTGTAATTTTTTTTAAATCAGTTATACGACCTGTCTTATAGTTAATATGTGAAAGCACTACAACGGCGGTCGATGAGTCGATATATTTTTCAATCTCGTCATCCCCCTCATCAATCAAGCATCGCTCATAACTCTCGCCAAACATATTATTAACGCCTTCTAGGATATACAGATCTGATGGAAAATTTGCGGCCTCACTAACAATTACTTTTCGATTCTTATTAAGCATTAGTGCAGATGAAAGAACCTTAAATAAGTTAATAGATGTACTATCAACAACGATTACTTCACCTTCTTTTGCGCCAATTAATGGCGCTAACTGGTTACCAAGATTACGGGGTAAATTAATCCAGTTTTCCTCATTCCAACTTCTAATTAAACCATCACCCCACTCTCTTTGAATTACTAACTCTAGTGACTTAATGGTATTTTTAGGGAGAGGTCCCAAAGAGTTACCATCAAAATAAATAACGTCTTTTGGCAAGGCAAATTCTTCTCGAACTTTTTTAATCAAGTCAAGCGTATCGAGCTTTATAAAATCTTCTCGAGCTAAATTATTCACTTTATTAAGCTAAACAAAGCGCATATCATCTAAAAACGGAAACTTTTTTCGAACTTTGGCAACCTCATCAATATTAATATCACAAGTATCATACTCACTGGTTTGGCTGGTTTGCAACAAAACCTCACCCGAAGGATCGATAACCATAGATGCGCCATTAAATTTTAGACCTGTGCCATCGCCACCCGTGCGATTCACACCAACAACAAAACACTGGTTTTCAATCGCCCTAGCAATTAGCAAACTTTGCCAATGTTTTTCACGAGAATCTGGCCAATTGGCAATGACAAAGATAACCTCAACATCCTTTGCCACTTGACGAAACACTTCAGGAAAGCGCAAGTCATAACAAATAAAAACAGCACACTTGGTATCTGCAATTTCAAAAGTGACCGTTTCATTACCATAAGCAAAATACTTACCCTCATTGGCAAAATTAAAGGGGTGAAGCTTTGAATACCGAGCCACTTCTTGACCGTAATGATCAAAAACTAAGGCAAGATTATTAGCTTTTTTGTTGGGGGATTTTTCGCTAAAGCCAGCAACGATATTGATTAGGTGATTCAATGAAAATTGTTGTAAAGATTGATGTGTACGACAATTGGGTAGCTCACAACATTTAGCCATATTAGCAATAAAACCACTGTTAAACACCTCTGGGAAAACAACCACGTCACAACCATCGGCTTTGGCCTTAATTACAAATGCCTCAGCGCGCTTAAGGTTGGCTTTAATATCTTGCCACACGATATCAAGTGAGATAGTTGCTACTTTCATGATCTTTTTGATGCGATTAAGCTTACAATTATAGTCCAATCGAAATTGGACAAAATTAATTAAGTCATCGATAAAAACGATAAAATTACCCTAGAGGCCTTTACAACATTCATTTTAAAATTTGCTGAGCGATAAAAATGAATAAAAAGTGTGTAAAAGTATAAAATCAATAGCAGCAGCTATTGATGAGAATTTTTCTGCATTTTTTAGTATTTTTAGCCTCAGCCCATTGAGATAGGGGGCCTTTTTCGTTTTCCTGCGTTAAATTTTATCACTAGACAACAAGTAGAGTTTCAAAAATTATGCCTTGTAAAAATGAAAAAGAAACCCACTATCAAATTTAATATGAATGTTGCAAAGGTCTCTTGTGGATAAAATAATTGTTCAAAAAGAAGACTTTGACCTTTCTACTGAAGTAAGTCTTGCTCGAGAGTGCAACTCAGGTACAGGCGCTATTGTTAGCTTTGTCGGCACAGTCCGCGATATTGAGGGCAACAAGCTTCAATCAATGACACTAGAACACTATCCACAGATGACCGAAAAGTCACTTGAAGAGATCGCAAGCAAAGCTAGAGAGCGCTGGGACATTCAGTCAATAACCATCATCCATCGTATTGGCGAGCTCAAGGTGAGCGACCAAATCGTATTGGTAGTTACCACCAGTAAGCACAGACAAGATGCTTTTGACTCCTGTAACTTTATTATGGATTATCTAAAGACTGACGCACCTTTCTGGAAAAAGGAATCAATCAACGACAAAGATAGCTGGGTTGATTCTCGAGGTAGCGACACAGATCAAAAAAACCGTTGGGACCTTTAAAGCCTTAAATCTTCCATTCGATTGATGTTTGTTAGAGCCTCAAGATGATCAGAAACATCCACTCTTGCTAATTGTTGCTGTCGATACCACAGTGCCATTTTGCGCTCACCGCTGGCTAAAAAATCACTCAGGCTTGATTGCATATTTGATTTAATCATGGCAAAAGTTGCGTGCATTATCTGCCCATCATGCGCTACACAAATTTGAGATAATGAGCGCTCCATACCTGCAATTAACTCATCGATAAATTCACCGCTAACTAAAGGACTGTCGCAAGGCAACACCAAAAGATAAGGCGTTGAACAACGAGAAAGTGCTGCTGAAATACCGGCCAAGGGGCCTTGGTAATCATCCAAATTATCTTCGATCACTTCACCGTAGGCTTTGTACGTGCTCAGATTACGATTGGCGCTAATGAGTATAGTGCTCACTTTTTCCTTAACAACCTCACACGCAAAACTAATCATTGGCTTGCCGCGAAACTCAATTAAACCTTTGTCGTCACCGCCCATTCTTGACGATCGACCGCCCGCTAGAATGACCGCTGTAATCTCATTTTTGCTGATTTTATTCACTTAAAGTCCATGCTTTTTTCAAGTTATTCTCCATAAGGAAAATCTATTGCAATTGTATAATACACACATTAAAACACTGAGCTTTCTAAGTGCATGAAAAATCAATCCCTAACCTGCGATTCACCAGTGTTCAATCAGTCGATGATGAGCGCCGATTCAGCATTGGATTTTTTGCTTGGTTCCGCACTCGCCCCTGTTAAAACTAAAGTTGTCGGTCTGGATGATGCTCTTGGTCGTGTTTTGAGTGAGGATATCAACTCTTCAATTAACGTTCCAGGCTTTGATAATAGTGCGATGGATGGCTATACAATTGCTCTTGGTGCTCAACACCTTGAGAAGGTGGGACTCAGTTTTGCCATTGTTGATAGAATCCCTGCTGGCTCGACTGGTAACGAATTACATGAAGGCTCAGCTGCAAGGATCTTTACTGGCGCCCCTGTTCCTAAGGGTGCTAATACTGTCATCATGCAAGAAGAATGTCAACTGTCTGAAGATGGCACTCAAATCACCATTAACCGCACAATCAAACTAAACGAGAACATTCGCCCAACAGGCAATGATATTGTTGAGGGTGGCATTATTCTCAATAAAGGTAGACAACTACAACCTCAAGACATCTCACTTGCCGCGTCTGTCGGTGTGGGTGAACTAAGGGTTTTTTCAAAAATTAAAGTTGGCGTTTTTTTTACCGGTGATGAGTTGGTAGAGCCGGGAAATCCTTTAACTGCAGGAAAAATTTACAACTCCAATCGCTACGCTTTAGTGGCGCTTTTAAAGCAAGTGGGTTGCGAGGTTATCAATCTCGGCAATATCGAAGACAAGCTGCAATCGACCATCGATGCCTTGTCTTCCCTTTCTGGTCAATGTGATCTGATTATGACCACAGGCGGTGTATCCGTTGGTGAAGAAGACCACGTTAAAGGCGCAGTTGAGTCTTTAGGCGAATTGAATTTGTGGAAAATTCGGATGAAACCCGGCAAACCATTAGCTTTTGGTAAAGTGGGCAATACAGCATTTATTGGCCTACCCGGTAACCCAGTTTCAAGCTTTGTTACTTTCGGAGTATTCGCTCTGCCATTCATTAAAAAAATGCAAGGCAATAGTCAACACCAAATAAATGCTATTAAAGTTCAAGCAAACTTTGATTGTAAGCGCGCTCGACCAAGACGAGAATACGCACGCGTTCGACTGGATTATTCAACAGGCAGCGCTCAAGCAAACCTCTTCCCAAAACAAGGCTCCGATGTTATGAGCTCTATTGTGTGGGCCGACGGTATCATTGAAATTCCTGAAGATAGGACATTTACAGCAGGCGAACTGCTCAATTACTACCCACTAAGTGAGTTAACACGATGAGTAAATTAACCCATATCAACGAAAAAGGTGACGCGCAAATGGTTGACGTTTCCTATAAAGCCAACACTGTACGTGAAGCCAGTGCAAGTGCTGTCGTTCATATGAAAAAAGAAACGTTGGATTTAATTGTTTCAGGTTCACATAAAAAAGGCGATGTGCTCGCCGTTGCCCGTGTTGCAGGCATTCAGGCAGCCAAAAAATGCTGGGAACTTATTCCGCTTTGCCACCCTCTGATGCTTTCAAAAGTCACTATCGATCTCAACCCAAACGAGAAAGACTCAACAATAGAAATTATCGCCGTGACAAAACTAGTGGGTAAAACTGGTGTTGAAATGGAAGCACTTACTGCCGCAAGTATAGCCGCATTGACTATTTACGATATGTGCAAAGCGGTCGATCGTTTTATGCGCATTGACAATGTGCAATTGTTAGAGAAAAAAGGCGGCAAATCCGGTCACTGGAAATTAGAATCATGAATCAACTAATCGACCCATTTGACCGGCACATTACTTATCTACGCGTTTCAGTAACGGATCATTGCAACTATCGTTGCCATTATTGTCGCGATGAAGACCATCAGACACACACTCGTCGCTCTGAAGTTTTATCATTCGAAGAAATTGCCAAAATCGTGCGTCTTTTTGCTGAGCTAGGCGTTACCAAGGTCAGACTTACTGGTGGTGAGCCGTTGCTTAGGAAAGATATTTTAGATCTCACCAAAATGCTGGGGGAAATCCCTGGATTAACCGATATTCCTCTTTCAACCAACGCTCATCTTTTGCCAAAAATGGCTAGCCAATTGAAGGATCACGGCATTAATCGCCTCAATATCTCACTTGATACGCTTATTCCCCAGCGTCATAAAGACATCACTCGAGGTGGCAACCTTGAAACAGTCATTAAAGGCATTGATAAGGCGATTGAAGTTGGAATGAAGCCGATTAAGCTCAACATGGTGGTGATGAAGGGTATTAACGATGATGAAATCGAAGCGATGGTGGAATTTGCCATTGATAGGGGTCTTGATATTCGTTTCATTGAGACCATGCCGATTGGCCTTGCAGGCATCGAGGCGGTTGATAGGCACTATCCAGAGTCAGCCATTCTTAAACGCCTTCAAAAATGCTACGGTGATAAACTCATTGCGCAGAAAGCAAAACAAACCGATGGCCCAGCCAAGGCGCTATTAATCGAAGGCACCAATACAAGAGTGGCCACTATTTCAGCAGTTTCGAATCATTTTTGTGGCACATGTAACCGCGTACGAATGACCGCTAAAGGTGAGTTGATCTTGTGTCTCGGCCAAGAGGATTCGGTCTCTTTGCGTGATGCTATTCGCTCAAGTATGACCGATGACGAAATCAAAGCATTGATTGTCAGCGCAATTACCAAAAAACCGGAAAAACACGTTTTTAGCTCAGTAATCGACAATATAAGCAATCGTCAAATGGTGGAGATTGGGGGATGAATATTCTCTACTTTGCCTCTCTTAAAGAGAGCCTCAATACAGCTTCTGAAAAAATTGCTATTGATGCAGACGCAACCGTTGCATCAATTAAAAAGCAGTTGATTGAAAAACACGGTGCAAAATATTTTCCAAAAAACATACTTTGCGCTGTGAATCACGAAATGGTTGATGATAGTATGGCTGTTACCGAAGACGACGAAGTGGCGTTTTTCCCACCGGTGACCGGTGGATAAGGAGCTTTAATGAGTAGAGATCTTTTCGTAAATCCTTTTAGATTTGATGGTGGGATTTTTTTTATTTTACAAGGCATAATTTTAAAAACTCTACTTGTTGTCTAGTGATAAAATTTAACACAGGAAAATAATAAAAATCCCCCATCCCAAAGGGCTGAGGTTAACAATGTTAAAGCTAAGCCAAACAACGCCTTGGCGTTTGTT
>CAJXHL010000059.1 GCA_913054335.1 uncultured Gammaproteobacteria bacterium
TCATTTGCAGTTCCTGAAGTTCGCGGTAATCCAGAATCGAGGCAACAATGGGCAGTTAGTCAAATGCTACTTGCAGCAAAAGCATCTGAGAATCTAGGCTTAACTGAACATGCCACTTTTTCCGGTGCCCTGGCTTGGCCATATTTTTATCCCTGGCCTCAACGCCCAGCGGGACTCATAGAAACTGCTTTTGATGAATTGGCCAAGCGGTGGTTGCCCATACTCAATGCCTTTGATGATGCCGGCATCAATCTATGTTATGAGATACATCCGGGTGAAGATTTACATGATGGTGTTACATTTGAGATGTTTCTGGAACGTGTGCATAACCACGATCGATGTCACATGCTATACGACCCAAGTCACTATGTGTTACAAGCACTGGACTATCTTCAGCACATTGATATTTATCACGAACGGATCAAAATGTTTCACGTCAAAGACGCAGAATTTAATCCAACAGGGCGTCAAGGCGTCTATGGAGGTTATCAATCATGGCTCGATAGGGCAGGTCGATTTCGCTCTGTAGGCGATGGTCAAATTGATTTTAATAGCATTTTCTCTAAATTCGCTCAATACGACTTTCAGGGGTGGGCTGTTCTGGAATGGGAATGCTGCTTAAAACACCCTGAAGATGGCGCAAAAGAAGGCGCAGCATTTATTCATGATCAAATTATTCGTGTTACAGATAAAGCTTTCGATGATTTCGCAGGATCGGATAGCGATAAAAAATCCAATAAAAGTTTGCTGGGCTTGCCTTAAACAACATGGCTGATATAGAAAAAAAAGATCCAATCCGATGGGGAATGGTCGGAGGAGGTCAGGGGTCATTTATTGGTGAAGTACATCGCATTGCTGCCCGTCTTGATAACAACTATCTCTTTTGTGCAGGTGCATTATCGTCCGAGCCGGAACGGTCTCAAAAATCGGGTTCTGCATTAGGTTTGGAAAAAGGTAGATCGTATAAAAACTATGAGGCAATGATTGAAGGTGAATCAAGCCGAGATGATCGAATTGAAGCGGTGTCAATTGTTACGCCCAATGATATGCATTTTCCAATCGCAAAAAGATTTCTCCAAGAAGGTTTTCACGTAATTTGTGATAAACCAATGACAGTGACTACGCATGAAGCTGATGAACTGGTTGGACTTGCAAACAAACAAAACTTGGTTTTTGCCGTTACCTATAATTACAGCGGTCATCCAATGGTAAGGCATGCGCGGGCGATGATTGAGAATGGTGAGATTGGAGCAATTAGAGTCGTACAATGTGAATATGCTCAGGATTGGCTAGCAGAGTCAATTGAAAAAGAAGGTCATAAACAAGCTTTGTGGCGAACTGACCCTTTGCAATCAGGATTGGGTGGCTGTATTGGTGATATTGGGACACATGCATTTCATTTAGCTTGTTTTGTAAGTGGGTTGGAGGCAGAGGCTTTGTGTGCCGATATTTCCATCTTTGGTGATGGACGAAAGCTAGACGATAATGCCAACGTTTTATTACGATTTAAAGGAAATGCCAGAGGTATTATTTGGGTGAGTCAAGTTGCGATTGGCAATGAAAATAATTTACAATTCAGAATTTTTGGCGAACAAGGCGGACTGAGTTGGCGGCAAGAAGAGCCCAATGAATTGATATTTTCTCCTTTAAATCAACCCTCACGACGAATCACTCGAGACAGTTCCAGCGTTGCGAGTGAGGCATCACTCGTAACAAGAGTCCCAGCAGGTCATCCTGAAGGATATTTAGAGGGTTTCGCAACAATTTATAGTGAAATTGCACATGCAATTTTTGCTGCACGCAATGGCGAAGCTGTAGATCAAAATGTAAGTTTTCCTACAGCTGAGGATGGCAAAGCTGGCGTGAATTTTATTGAGGCAGTCGTTCGTTCAAGCAACGAAGGTTCGGTTTGGGTAAATTTGTAAGGCCTAGCAGTTTTCGCTTTCGCTTAGGTTTGGTTGTATTTTTTTCGATAAAAATATAGCGCACCATAAAAAACGAACAATATAGCCGGCAGAGTGCTCATTGTCTGGATGACTTGCATTCCGTTTGAATTATCAAGAAATCGCCCCATCACTGGCAGCACGATTGAAACCGACAAGTTGCCAAGCCCCCCCATAATTGAAAGCCCAAAAGCCCCACTTTCAGGTATGTTTTCTGAAATAAATGCAAGCGTGGTTGGCCAGAAAAAAGTTATTCCTATGGCAAAAACACCGGCAGCAATAAAAACAAACATACCCGATGCGTTAGCGAGAAGTTGCAATCCGATAAACGAAAATAATGCTGAAAACCACAACATGCCAGTCGTGTTTATTTTCTTTGAAATTGGACCTGCAAAATACCTACCAATCATCATAAGACCATTAATAAATGCGAGCACAAGGAGTGCATTGACTCCTGTTTCTCTTAGCAGTGATTCGATGCGTTGTGTTGTTCCTAACTCCGTTGTGGCTGAAAGTAACATACAAACAGCAATAAACAGATAAAGTGGCGTCAAGAGACTTTTTAGAGCTGCCTTTGTACCGATACCCATTTCTACCCGCTCAGTTAAAGGAAATGTTTGGCCCATAATTAGGTAGCCATACACTACCAGAGGGATAAAAAGAGATGCCACCATCAGTTGCCAGCCTAGGCCTGCGACATCCATTATTAAGTATCCAATGATTGAGCCAATAACAATCCCTGCAGGCCACCATAAATGAAAACGATTTAGCATTTTAGTTTTTTGGGTGGGATACATACTTGCCACCATAGGGTTGCAGACAGCTTCCACCATACCGTTACCCAATCCCATGAGGATGGTTGCTGTAAACAGTGATGAGAAATCAGTAGCAGCTAATGTAAAGATAATTCCGAATGCATGCAGAATAAAAGCTAACCACATAACTTTTTTCATTCCAAAATAATCTACGATGGGCCCACCAACAATCATCGCCAGCGTAAATCCCCAAAATGCAGGCATAAAAGCGTAGCCGATTTGCTCCAATGTTAAACCGACTCCTGCCGGCCCAAATACTGTTTCTAATCGTGCACGAATCGCAAACGTCATTGCGGTTAGCGCCAGGGAGGTGCAGCTGGCAAGAAAAAGACGGTTTTTGTCAATTTGGCTCATATTTTTATCGAATCCTGGTTGTATTAAAGTGAGTTAGAAGAATTTCTCAAGTGATGAGTATTTATCCTACCCCATTTGAATCTATTAAAAGAAGTTTTAAGATATTGGCTAACAATTTGATTGCCACAAACTGAACCATTGGCTATGGTTCATCTGAGGCTTATAAAGTGTGGTTTTAAAATGTCTATAACGCGAAGAGAATTAATTGCAGTACTGGGTACACTAGCAACCACTTCCAATCTTCATGCAGATCAATCTTCTCAACAACAATCTCGGCAATTGTTACAAGGCCTGGCTTGCAATATGGAATCTTGGTGGACCGATCTTGATTTTATGCAGCGATTTGAGAGAGCCGCACAGGCAGGATTCAGCTCGGTAGAATTTTGGGAACACAACAAAAATAACAGAAACATGAATTCTGTTGCAGCCTTGGCCAGAAAACTGGATCTAAATATTGTTCAATTTACAGGCTGGGGCGGCCCCAGTCTTGCCGATACAAGTAATCACTATGGTTTCATTGAAACAATGAAACGCGTTACTGAAATAGCCCATCAATTAAACGCACCAATGTTTACCGTGGTTGGACATCAAACACTGAAAACCATACCGCAAGCGGAAAGCCTAGTAAATTTGTCCCTAGCTCTGGAAACAGCAGCGCCTATTTTGGAGGATGCTAAAAAGATGTTAATACTGGAGCCTTTTAATCCGGTTGACCATCAGGGGCATTTTTTAAATGGATCAGCGGATGCATTACGAATCTGCAGGGAAATTGATTCGCCTTTTATTAAAATTAACTGGGACCTTTACCACATGCAATTAACCGAAGGCAATATAGTGGATAATCTTTATGCTGGGATAGACCAGGTTGGTTATATACAAGTCGCTGACATTCCAGGGCGCCATCAACCTGGGTCGGGAGAATTGAATTATAATTTTATTTTCAATGCCATTGATGCAATAGGCTATAAAGGGCCGATTGGCCTAGAATGTTGGCCAGAGAATAATGACGAAAAGCGAGCTATCGCAGATATTATTACCCAGCGCTTCGGTTGATGCCGTTAATTTGAATATGGACAAAAACATAAAAATAAATTCAATATCACTCACAAGGAGAAAGGCGATTAGAAATGCAGTGTTGCTCTTAGGTGGCAGCATATCTGCTGCCCACATTAGCCCTTTAATCAGTAATGTGGCTGCAATGGGGTCGAATTACATACCAAAATTTCTTAGTGAGCATCATTTTCAAATGACCAAACGCTTAGTTGATTTGATCATTCCAGAATCCGATACCCCAGGTGCATTAACTGCCAATGTGCATCAATTTATTGATGTTATGTTGGACGGGTGGGCAGCAGCAGACAGACAGCTTCGTTTCCTCGACAATTTTAATAATATCGATAGTCGAAGCCTCGCTCTGACCGGCAAAAAATTTTCCGATGCTACTGGAACACAGCAAATAAAACTACTTGAAGTATTGGACAAGGAATCATTTTCCGATAACGGCACTGATATTTTTTTTAGAGAGTTCAAAGCTTTGGTTGTTTTTGGCTATTATTCATCGGAAGAGGGCGCTTCTGTTGAATTGCGATACGATCGTATCCCGGGTGGTTATAAAGGCTGCATCCCATTCAGTGAGGTAGGCCGCAGTTGGTCAACCTAAGTTTATTAGGGAATGATTAATGTCGAGTAACACATCACCTGAGTTTGATGCCATAGTAGTGGGTTCAGGAATCTCAGGGGGATGGGCGGCAAAAGAGCTTACTGAGAGAGGTCTAAAAGTACTTCTGGTGGAGAGAGGCCCACACATAACGCATAGAGAAGATTACAGTGGTGAAGATAAAGCCCCATGGGAAATGCCGTTCGCAGGCCGTATTCCAGAAGAAGAAGCGAATCGGGATTATTTTGTTCAAAAAGACTGCTATGCCTTAGAGGGCGCCACCAAGAAATTTTTTGTTAATGATCGGATACATCAATATATTCATCCTAAAGAGAAACCATTTAGTTGGATAAGGGGTTACCAACTGGGTGGTAGATCGCAACTCTGGGCCAGACAGACTTACCGGTGGAGTGATATCGATTTCAGAGCCAACAAAACTGATGGCCACGGGATTGATTGGCCTATTCGGTATCAAGATATTGCTCCATGGTATGACCATGTTGAAAAGTTTGCAGGTATCAGTGGTTCTTTAGAGGGGCTGGATCAATTACCAGATGGAAAATTTTTACCTCCAATGAAAATGAATTGCGTTGAAGTGGAGGCCAAACAAAAAATAGAAAAGGCCTTTCCAACACGTAAGATGATTATAGGACGTTGTGCCAATCTTACGGAACCAACCAAAGAGCATCTTGAGCTAGGCCGTGGTCGGTGCCAGTATCGCAATGAGTGTGAGAAAGGGTGTTCGTTCGGTGCATCCTTCAGTTCACTTTCCGCAACACTACCTGCTGCAAGACGCACAAATAATTTAACTACCGTCACTGATGCAATTGTCCATAGTGTGACTTATGACAATGTCTCAAAACGGGCCACCGGAGTTAAAATTATTGATGCAAATTCTAAAGACAATCGTCAGTATTCTGGACGCATAATATTTCTCTGTGCTTCTACATTAGGCTCCACCCAAATTATGTTGAACTCGATATCCGAGAGCTTTCCAAATGGAATTGGCAATTCCAGTGGCACCCTAGGGCATTATCTTATGGACCACATTTTTATGTCAGGCGCCAGGGGCGAACATCCTGGGTTTCAAGAAAACTATTATTCGGGCAGAAGACCCAATGGGATTTATATTCCCAGATACAGGAATGTAACTGAGAAGGATGATCGTTTTCTACGTGGTTACGGTTTTCAAGGAGGTGCCTCAAGACCGAACTGGAGACGCGGTTTGAATATGCAAGGTATCGGTCTTGAATTAAAAGAAAAACTACGAGAGCCTGGTTCTTGGCAATTCCATCTCGGTGGGTTTGGTGAAATGCTTCCTGATAAAAGAAATCGTGTGCTGTTGGATAAAAACAAGCAGGATCAATGGGGAATACCTTTGTTAACTATAGAATGCGAACTTCATGACAATGAATTAAAGATGCTTGCTGCCATGGCGGATGATGCGGAAGCTATGTTAAGTGCTGCTGGAATAATCAATATACAAAAATACAGTGAAGATGCTCCTCCAGGGCTTGCTATCCATGAGATGGGCACAGCTCGAATGGGCCACAATCCGAGCAGCTCGGTACTCAATAAATTTAATCAAACTCATGATGTATCAAACCTTTTTGTCACCGATGGCTCCGCTATGACTTCGTCTGCTTGCCAAAATCCATCGCTCACCTATATGGCCTTAACTGCAAGAGCTTCAGCATATGCTGTGCACCTATTAAAAGAAGGAAAAATATGAAATGCAAAAATCAAAATCAAATAATATTGAGACGTGATTTTTTGCTTGCAGTAGCCGGGACCGTACTTCTGTATGGATGTGATAACGCCAATGGAAACGTATCTAGAGGTCGATCAATAAGCAAAGACAGGATAGGCATCCAATTGTATACAGTTCGTAATCATATGGCTGTTGATTTAAATAATACTCTTCAACGTATTGCAGCTATAGGCTACAAAGAGGTTGAGTTTGCAGGTTATTTTGACCATTCACCGGAAGAAATTCGTACTATTTTATCCAGTGAAGGGTTGGCTTCGCCGTCCACACATGTTCCCCTTAAATTTATTCAAAGCTCACCCAGTCAAGTAATAGATGTCGCACTTACAGTCGGACATGAATATATTGTAATGCCTTGGATAATGCCTCATCAACGCTCATTAAATAAGTACAAGGAATACATTGAGCTCTTTAATAAATTTGGAGAACAATGTCAGGGAGCTGGATTAAAGTTTGCTTACCATAATCACGATTTCGAATTTGAAGTTATCGATGGTATTCGACCAATGGATTTACTGTTAGAAGAAACGGATAAAAATCTTGTTTCATTCGAGCTTGACCTTTATTGGATAATAAAAGTAGGAGAAGATCCGCTTGGATACATTAAAAAATATCCTAATAGATTTCCACTTTGGCACATTAAAGACATGGCTAGTGATGGCTCAATGAGGGATGTTGGAGAAGGTATTATTGATTTTGAGGAAATATTTAAACTCAGAAAATTATCTGGTCTGGAGCATTACTATGTGGAGCATGATAATCCACCGGATTCACTTATGACTGCTTCGAGGTCTTTTGATGCACTTTTAAAACTCAATATCTAAATGGTCTCTACAAGAGTTACAGGTAGGATAGCAATATGAACAAAACTGATCGGCAGCTGGGCATGAATAAGGACATTAGTCGCCGGGATTTTTTGAACGGTGTAAGCATCGCTGTCGGTGCATCACTACTTCCAGGATCAGTATCCGCACAGAGTGTCGGAGCCCAGGACGTACTGGGATACTACCCGCCTGCACTCACCGGTATGCGTGGTTCTCATCCTGGCTCATTCGAAGTAGCACATTCATTACGCGATGGTAACCGATGGCAAAACTCAGACGAATCTATAGACACCGGAGAAGAATATGATCTGGTTGTTGTTGGCGGTGGCCTCAGCGGGCTTGCTGCGGCCTACTTTTTTCAAAAGGAGGCTGGACCGAATGCTAAAATTCTGATTATCGAAAATCATGACGACTTCGGTGGACATGCCAAGCGCAACGAGTTCCATTACAACGGGCGCATGTTGGTCGATCTTGGCGGCACGGAATACATCGAGGCGCCATGGAGTTACCCGGCCCCTGCGGCAGCATTACTTAAGGACCTTGGTGTCGACATCGGTCTTGCTCAACAGGTGTTCAATCATGAGCTCTACCACTCCTTAGATCTGCGGGGCGGCATATTCTTTGACAAAAAAACATTCGGCGCCGACCGTCTGGTAGCAGGTGCTGCTGACGTTGAACCATACGACCAGGAACCTGCCTACCCGACCTTGCCGGCCGAGCTCGCCAGCGGCAACGGCGACAGAAATGCAGTGTCTGCATTTCTGAGCAATACGCAACTCTCCGACAAGGCCCGTGAGGAGATCCTGCAGTTGTTCTGCGGAGGCAGGGATTATCTTGCAGGCAAGTCAATAGAAGAAAAGATAGCCGTCCTGAAATCCATCAGCTACTTGGATTTCCTCACTGATTTTGTCAACGCTGATCGTGAGGTCATCAGTCTGTTGTCAATGTGGCGAGCCAGCTACATGGGAAACGGCACTGATTTAACCCCCGCATTTAATGCACTTGGTTACGGATTACCGGGTGCCACCGGGCTTGGTCTGGTAGACGAAATAGCGCGTTCGCCTGAACGGCGCACACACAACCATAAAGAAGATTTTCATTTCCCGGATGGCAATGCCTCGATCGCTCGATTGCTGGTACGTCGTCTGATCCCAGGCGTCGCACCTGGTAACTCGATGAACGATATTGTGGCGGCAAAGTTCGACTACAGTAGATTAGATTCCCGAGAATCTGTGGTCCGTCTAAGACTAAATGCAACAGCAGTGCACGTGCGCCATACCGGTGACCCGAATTCTGCCAAGCAGGTAGAGATAACCTATGTCCAAGGCAACGACGCCAGTCGTGTACGGGCAAAAAACTGCATACTTGCTTGCTACCATTCAATCATCCCTTACCTGTGTCCGGAGTTGCCGAAAGCTCAAAAGGAGGCGCTTAGCAGGTCCGTTAGAATGCCGCTGGTATCCACAAACGTGCTGGTAAGCAACTGGAAAGCATTTGAGAAACTCAGGATCTACGCGGCGTATTGCCCCGGGAGTTACTTCAGTGATGTACGACTAACGTATCCACTTAGTTTTGCGGATTATGAATCCTCAAGATCAACTGACGAACCGATTACTGTCCATATGTACCGCATTCCATTACCCGGCGGTTTACCGGCAGTAGAGCAATTCCGAGCAGGAAAATACGATCTGCTTAGTACACCCTTCGAACAATTCGAACGCAACATACGCGAGCAGCTCGGAGCAATGCTTACAAATGGAGGTTTCGACCCCGCACGTGACATCAAGGCCATTACGGTCAATCGTTGGCCACACGGTTATGCAGTCGGGACAGATGCTGAGAATGACAAAATGCATTGGTTTTCCGACCCGTGGCCAAATGAGAAGAAAATTTGGTTAAAGGGCCGAAAAAAATTTGGACGCATCGCGATTGCCAACTCGGACGCCGCCGCAAGCGCCATGACCGAATCGGCTATCGAGCAAGGTTATCGCGCCATGCAGGAAGTTTTAAGCAATTCGTAAACAACCACAATTTTCTCATGCAATTCTAAAAAAGGAGACGTTGTCACATGAAAAATAGTTATGTAGATTTTACCAATTTGACTTTTAC
>CAJXHL010000060.1 GCA_913054335.1 uncultured Gammaproteobacteria bacterium
TAGCAGCTTCAGCGGCTTGAGACTCGGCATCTTTAGCTTTGGCTTCAGCTTCTTTTTTAAGCTTATCAGCCCTTATTGCAGCAAGTTTTGCTTCTAACTTTTTCTTAGTGGCTTCTTGGGCTTTTTTCTCTTCAGATTGACGATGATCTTCAGCATGTTTTTGCGCTGCTATAGCGGCTTCAGAACTCTGGACTTCGCTCGCTAATTTATCCTTTTTTTGCTTTTCAAGATTGACTAACCTTTGACGTTCAGCCTTTATCACTTCCACATCAATAATCACTGCCTTGGTAGGGGCTGATTGCTCAGATCCGCCCACTTTCGATGGCATTTCCCAGCGCTCAACATTGGCATAAAACAGACCAACAACCAAGGAAATGTGAAAAATCAAGGCAAAGAAAAAAGCAACTGGGTGTTTGCGTGCAATCCACACCATGGGTTGAGCAGCCGCAACGATCAGACCAATGAATAAATTAACAGTATAAATTAAAAACTTTTTCACAATCCGTGCTATGGGTTGCGCCGCAACGATTAAGCGGGTGAATAACTTAATAATATAATTTAAAAACTTTTTCAACTGTTCCATAAATAGTGCTTAATTATTCCGGGTCTTCAGTCATGATGCCTATCTTATCAACACCGTTTTGTCGTAGTAACGCCATTAATTGAACGGCTATACCATAATTCACTTCTTTATCGGCACGGAGAAAAACCTTCATCTGTGGATACGTATCAAGGCGCGCCATTACCCGGCCAATCGCAACACTGAGGGAGACTTTTTCGCCTTCTTCCAGATCGGCAGAGTCTGTATCGTGCAATGAGTTAATATAATAATTACCCTGTTTATCAATGGTAATGACCGTTGGTAGCTGTTCAGCATAACCCACCATATTTGATTCAGCTTGGGGCAAATCTACCTCAACACCCTGTTCAATGATTGGTGTGGTCATCATAAAAATAACCAACAAAACCAACATTACATCGATGTAAGGAACAATGTTTATTTCGGCGTTAACTTTGGGTCTAGCGCGACTCGGTAATGCAATCATTGTTATTGTTGTCTTTGGAAGCTAACAAATAATTCTTCAATGAAAGCCGTGTATTTGTTGCCTATTCCTTCGACTTGAGAAACCAATCGATTGTAGGCAATCGTCGCTGGAATCGCGGCAAACAAACCAAACGCTGTAGCGATTAACGCCTCAGCAATACCCGGCGCTACAACTGCAATCGTCGCCTGCTTCACTGATGCAAGACCAATAAAGGAATGCATAATTCCCCAAACGGTACCGAATAGTCCAATATACGGACTTGAAGTGGCAATCATCGCCAGTACGGACAAATTGCCGCTCAGTCGATCAATTTCATTATTTGCCGTGGTATTCATTGAACGATAAGCGCGTTCAGAATTCATAATCAGGGCTTGGTTTGATCTTGACTTTGAGTGATTAAATTCTTTATAACCAGAACCAAAAATATCTTCCATCGCTGTTCTGTCAGCAACCATACTCGGTAACGCCTTATACAAAACAGAAAGTTCGCTTTCGCTTTCAAAGCGTTGGTGAAAAGTTTTAATATCACTTTTTGCATCAATCAATACTTTTTTCTTAGCCATAATCACCGTCCAAGAATAAATCGACATTAACACCAATATGGCCATCACTACTTTCACCACAAAACCAGCACTGACTATTAAACTGATGATTGATAAACTATTTTCTTCCATTTAACTTCTCCGAGATAACTTGCGGCATGCCGCAAGGTTTGAAATTTTGCGTAAAAACAGAAACAACCTTGACTTCCGCATCAAATAATACCGTATTTTGCCTGATATTCATTATTTTCTGAGAAAATATCAGACTGGCTTGACCAACTGCTAGAATTTCTGTTTGAACCTCCAACAAATCATTAAATTTGGCAGGTTTTAAGTAGTTAGCCATCACACTTCTAACCACGAACAACACGCCAAAATCCTTTGAAATTTTGTCTTGCTCACAGCCCACTTCCCGCAGCATTTCACTTCGCCCGCGTTCAATATATTTTAGGTAATTGGCGTAATAAACAACACCACCTGCATCTGTATCTTCATAATATACACGGATGCTCAATTTACTCATTTTCCATACAGATCTTTTTGTTTTTCATGGCGCTTTAACCCTAAATGTGAAAATGCCATATCCGTGGCAACTCGTCCCCGCGGCGTTCTCATAATAAACCCTTGCTGAAGAAGATACGGCTCAACCATATCTTCCAGTGTTATCCTTTCTTCACTGAGCGCAGTTGCTAAAGTGTCCAGACCTACAGGTCCAGCTGAAAATTTAGTAATAATAAGATCAAGATAATCTCGATCGAGTTGCTCTAGCCCAGCATCATCCACTTTAAGAGTTGACAAGGCTTCCTGTGCAATTGCTCTGTGAATAACGCCATTAGTTTTAACATCGGCAAAATCCCTTACTCGACGTAACAACCGGTTGGCGATTCTAGGTGTACCCCTAGAGCGCTTGGCAATCTCGTACGCACCATCCACTTCAATCGTAATATCAAATATTGATGCTGAGCGCTCAATAATATCCTGCAAATCTTTTAACTCATAAAAAGCTAAACGTTGCACAATGCCAAATCGATCTCTAAGTGGTGATGTGAGCATACCGGCGCGAGTGGTTGCACCAATCAAAGTAAATGGTGGTAGATCTAATTGCACCGAGTGTGCAGCAACACCCTCGCCAACCATAATATCTAATTTAAAGTCTTCTAATGCTGGATAGAGAATCTCCTCCACAACCGGATTAAGACGATGAATCTCGTCAATAAAAAGAATATCGTAAGGTTCAAGCTTGGTCAAAATAGCCGCTAAATCACCAGAACGCTCTAAAACTGGCCCTGCAGTTTGCTTTAGGCCTGCACCCATTTGTCTTGCGATAACATGGGCAAGTGAGGTTTTTCCCAAGCCAGGAGGGCCGTAAATCAAACAATGATCTAGCGCATCGCCTCTGTTTTTAGCTGCCTCAATAAAGAGTGCCATCTGAAATTTAACATCATCTTGGCCAATATAATCATCAAAAGATGTTGGTCTAACCGAGTTGATTTTTATATCTTCGTTGTTTTGATTTTCACCGCCGACTAGGCGGTCCTCTTCGATCATAAAGTGGTGAATATTTGCATGATTCGCCCTATTTTATCTGAATAGACTGTCCAAGTTTATGAAGATAGTGTGAAGCATTAATAAATAACTGGTTTTATTTCAAAACAACCCTACTCTTCATCTCAAATCAGTGTTGCAATCAATTGTCTCGAGTTGGCGTTAATTCTATACTCACTAAGGAGAGCGCCTTGTGCTTTGAATCTAAAACAATTTCAAACTGCTACCCATTAATTTATTTCAAAAATAGAAAAAAAATAAATGCAAAAAAATCCAAGACTATTACACAATAGATTTTGGGATGGAGTTTGGGCAACGGTAAAAACAGTGGCCATTTGTAAGTAATTGATTTAACACCCCTCCCCACTTAATAAATCGGCTAAATGTTATCTTTAGATCAAAATAGGGATGACACTGTATAATTGCCCTCTGACTTTAATAGCCATAAATTGAATGCCGCATATTGCCATACTGAGTGTTAATCATCAGCTTGCACCCGTAGAAATACGAGAAAAAGTGGCGTTCGCACAAAATGAGTTGGCCAGTGCAATCTCAAAGCTATTGTCTATCCCAGACATTCTGTCTTGTGTGGTGTTATCTACTTGCAACCGTTCTGAGATTTATGCAGTCTCAGAATCAGACAATACGGATGAGATACTGGGTCAATATTTAGCCAATATACATGGTGTTGATTATAAGAAATTCTCTCAATATTTAAGTTATTTTGAGGATGATGAGGCTGTTAATCATATCTGTAATGTAGCTGCAGGCCTTGACTCAATGGTGCTGGGTGAGCCACAAATATTTGGCCAACTAAAAGACGCTTATCAATTCTCCAAAGAACATAAAGCGCTTGATAAAACATTAGAAAAATTATTTCAACATGCTTTTACAACGGCAAAAAAGGTCAGAACAGATACCAAAATAGGCGCCTCTCCAGTCTCGGTTGCGTATTGCGCTGTCAAGCTCAGTGAAAAAATCTTTACCAACTTGGCCGATCAAACGGTGCTTTTAATTGGTGCGGGTGAAATGATTGAACTGAGCGCTCAACACCTCAAACAAAAAGGCGTGAGCAAGATAATTGTCGCCAATAGGACGATTGAAAATGCCCAAACCATTGCGCTCGCCTATAATGCTGAAGCAATCAGCCTTAAACAATTATCTGACCATCTTCACCGTGCCGACATTGTTATATCATCAACGGCTGCGCCAGTACCTATTTTGGGTAAAGGCTTGATAGAGACGGTGCTTGTGCAAAGAAAACACCAGCCAATGTTGCTTCTGGATTTAGCCATTCCTAGAGATATTGAGCCAGAAGCAGGCAAGCTAGATGATGTGTTTCTCTATACAGTAGATGACCTGCAGCAGGTGGTGGAAAATAACCTTGAGGGGCGTAAACAAGAAAAAATTGCTGCTCAAGAAATCATTAACAAACAAAATATAGAGTTTAAAGCATGGTTAGATAATATCCCAAATGAAGAAATTATTAAAACTTATCGTCAACATGCAATGAATCTTAAAGAAGATGCAGTCAAAGGCGCCATTAAAAAACTTTCTACTGGCGCTGAAGTCGATGCAGTGATCCAAGAACTGGCTGACCAACTAACCAATAAACTTTTGCATGCGCCATTTAAGAACATAAAACAAACATCGCATATTAACTTAGAGCAGTGCAAATCCTGCATACCCAAACCAATAACAAAGCCCATCGAAGTCAACGATTCATGAACCAATCAATCTTAAGTAAACTTGAGCAGTTATCCATGCGCCTTGAAGAAATCAACGCCATGCTTTCGGATCAGGCCATTGCCTCTGATGCAAATCAATTTAGAGATTTATCGATTGAGCATTCTCAGTTAAGTCCTGTCAATGACCAATATCAACAATATCTATCCACTCAAGGGGATATTGAAGCAGCTCAGCAAATGCTCAATGAGGATGATGCCGACCTTAGAGAGATGGCAGAGGAAGAAATCTCAATGGGCAAAGAAAAACTAATTGAATTAGAGCTCGAACTTAAAAAATCTCTACTACCTAAAGACCCTAACGATTCTCGTAATATTATTATTGAAATTAGAGCTGGCACAGGCGGCGATGAAGCCAGTATTTTCTCAGGCGATCTCTACAGAATGTACACACGCTACGTTGAAAAAAACAAGTGGCAAATGGAAGTGATGAGCTCAAATCTAGGTGAGCACGGCGGCTTTAAAGAGGTTATTGCTCGCATTAGTGGTGTGAATGTTTACTCAAAACTTAAATTTGAATCGGGTGCACACCGTGTACAACGAGTTCCTGAAACCGAATCTCAAGGTCGTGTACATACATCAGCTTGCACTGTTGCTGTGATGCCAGAAGTAGCTACTATTGAAGAAGTGAATATCAACATGAGTGATGTTAGAGTTGACACCTTTAGAGCCTCTGGCGCTGGTGGTCAGCACGTCAATAAAACAGATTCAGCAGTACGAGTCACTCACATACCAACCGGAACAGTTGTTGAATGTCAAGATGGAAGATCACAACACAAAAATAAAGCTCAGGCGTTATCTGTGCTGGCCTCAAGAATTCTCGATGCACAACAACAAGTGCAACAAAAAGAGCAAGCCTCTCAGCGTAAGGAATTGGTCGGCAGTGGTGACCGCTCACAACGAATACGCACATACAACTATCCGCAAGGTAGAATTACTGACCATCGCATTAATTTAACTCTTTACAAGTTAAGTGAAGTCATGGAAGGTGAATTGGAATCGGTAATTGAGCCGCTTATTGTTGAACAGCAAACCAACCAATTAACTGCGCTCAATGACAGCCTGCAACTATAGAGACCTTTTTAAAGGTCTCCGCTAACCTCTTTTAGGTATTAACTGTGACAACACAAAAATAATACCGAGCGTAATAACAATAGCTGGCCCTGTTGCAATGTCATACTGAATGGAGCTGTAAAGTCCCAACAATACGGATATTACGGAGACAACAATAGAGCCAAAAATCATTGATGGTGGTGATTTGGAAAAAACGCGTGCAGTAGCTGGCGGAATGATCAATAAAGAGGTAATTAACAACACGCCAACAATCCGCACAGAAACAGACACCGCCAGTGCAATCAAGAACATAAAGAGAAGTTCATAGGCGATTTTATTTACGCCTTCTGCTCGTGCCAATTCCTCATTCAGAGTTAAGAGAAGCAGCCTCTTCCAATTTAGGATTAATAATCCTACAACAGCAACCATTACCGAATAAACCCAAAATAAATCTTGCACAGTGATTGAAAGAATATCACCGAATAAATAGGCGAAATAATCGGTGTTTCTATCACCGACAAAACTTAAAACCACAATACCAGCTGAGAGAGCTATATGAGAGAAAATACCCAGAATTGCATCATTTGATAAAAACTGTTTTTGCTGCAATGCCACTATCAAAGAGGCGAAAATCGCACCAACGATTAACAAGCCAAAATTGACCCCAAGACCGCTGACAAGACCGAGCGCAACACCAAGCAAGGCGCTGTGGGAAATTGAGTCTGAAAAGTAAGACAGGCGCTTCCAAATAACAAAACAACCCAACGAACCAGCAATCACCGACACCCCAAGCGAGGCTGCGAGCGCACGAATAATAAAATCTTCCATAATTATGACGTAGTGAGCCTTTGAGACCCCTTAATTACTTGCAACGGCGACAAAGCCCATAAAGATATAAGGAGTGGTCGGTTAATTGGAAACCATATTGCTCAGCAATTTGCAATTGATGGCTCTCAATCACATCATCCTGAAACTCAACAATTTCGTTGCATTTCACACAAACTAAATGGTCGTGGTGTTCAACATTTGATAATTCATAAACACTCAAATTATTCTCAAAATTGAGTCTATTAACAATGCCCGACTCTTCAAATTGAGTGAGTACCCGATAGATGGTTGCAACACCCACTTCTTCATGTTGTTCAATCAATGCACGATAAATGTCTTCAGCGCTTAAATGGTGATTTTGGCTTTTTTCCAACACCTCTAGAATCTTCAGTCTTGGCAAAGTCACCTTAAGACCTGCGCTTTTTAAATCTTGTGCGTCCATTCAAAATCCTTGGGTAAAATCTATTCAATATTTTAATCGTTTAAATAACCATGAAAAGACTAACTTTAATTGCGCTTGTTTTACCGCTCTTAACAGGCTGTGCAGCGTCAATGCCAAAAATGCCAGAATTGCCTTCAATGTCTATGCCAAGCTGGCCTAGCTTCTTAACACCTTCGTGGCCCAGTATTGATCTACACGAGCCAACCATCATTCAAGGCTCTGTACTTGAAGTTGAAGATGTTGAGCAACTGCAAATAGGCATGAGCAAAGACGCGGTAATGGAGCTTATCGGCTCGCCAAGTATCATCGACGCCTTTCACAAAGATCAATGGGACTATATTCAACACTCAACAATCAGTGGCAAAGAGGTGATTCATTATCGCTTAACGCTGATTTTTGATGGCAACTTACTATCAACAATTGACACTAGCGACCTTGGTGGTTTGCGCGACGTTGCAGAATAATAAACACAAAGCTAAAACCAGCCCGCTTAACTGATAATATCAATCAAGCAATATCAGCATGTCTGAGTTAATCGTTAATAAAATTAGTTGTCAGAGAGGTTATAACGACCTTTTTAGCGAACTCTCATTCTCTCTAACTTCAGGTGATATATTTAGAATTTCTGGCGCAAATGGTAGTGGAAAAACCTCATTGCTAAAAATTCTCGCTGGTTTAAGTAGCGCCGAATGTGGAAGCGTCAGTTATAACCAAAACCGAGCAGGATCAAGCGAATACCAAGAAGATATTTTCTATTTGGGTCACCTTCCAGCCCTAAGCCCGGAGCTTCGTTGTCAAGAAAACTTGAGTTTTCTGTCGCACCTTCAGGGCGATAATGCAACTGACACAGCAAGAGATGCTTTGATTGATATGGGTTTGAAAGGCTTTGAGAATGAATACGCCGCTAATTTATCGGCCGGTCAAAAAAGGCGCGTTGTACTTGCCTCACTTCTCATTAATAGAGCACCTATTTGGCTGCTGGACGAGCCATTTACTGCACTCGACAGTGACGGCATTACTATCCTTGAAGAACAAATCAACAAACACTCAGAAAGAGGTGGTATTTGTGTTTTAACTACCCATCAAGATTGCAATTTGTTGAATATGAAAACACTTTCGCTGTGAATATTTTCATTCAAACACTCGCTAGAGATTTGAAAATGGCGCTGAGAAATCCGTCAAGCTTTCTCAACCCTTTGTTGTTTTTTGTGATTGCCATTTCACTTTTCCCTTTGGCGATTAGCCCCGAAGCGCACACCCTTTCAAGCATTGCCCCGGGCATTATCTGGGTCACCTGCATGTTAGCCGTACTACTCTCTTTAAACGCACTTTTTCATTATGATTATGACAATGGCGTTTTGGAGCAAATGGTCATTTCACACCACTCCCTACCCCTTCTACTGCTGGCCAAAATATCAGCACACTGGCTATTAACAGGGCTACCCATTGTGCTGTTATCGCCTTTGTTGGGGGCTGCGCTTTTCCTAGACAGTGAGAGTATTGGTGTGTTAATGCTAACCCTACTGCTCGCCACTCCAAGCCTGAGCCTAATTGGCGCAATTGGCGCCTCATTGATTGTCGGTATTAAGAACTCTGGCATGTTGCTTTCTTTGTTGATTCTTCCACTCTATATTCCAATTCTTATCTTTGCGTCAAGTGCTGTTTCTCAGGCACAATTTGGCCTTTCAATAAGTGCCCAACTTTACTTCCTTGCCAGCATTTTAATTCTGAGCTTGATGGGCTCACCCTTTGTCAGCGCCCTAGCCTTGAGAACAAGCCTAGAATAAAAAAAATTCCCACTTTATTTAATGGGAGACCTTTGCATAAGTCATTTTAGATTTGATATTGGGATTTTTTTTATTTTACAAGACATAATTTTTGAATCTCTACTTGTTGTCTAGCGATAAAATTTAGCACGGGAAAATGTAGTGCGAAGCCTGCCCTTGGGTGAAAAATCCACTATC
>CAJXHL010000061.1 GCA_913054335.1 uncultured Gammaproteobacteria bacterium
CTCGGTGGCGCAGTCTTTTGGGTTTGAGTTTTTGCTTGCCTTTATATTAATGCTGGTCATTAGTGCTTCAGCCGTTCACGGCAAGGCCATTAAGGATTTTACAGGCATTGCGATTGGATTTACTGTTGGCTTGGAAGCTATGTTTGCCGGTCCAATTACTGGCGCGAGCATGAATCCTGCACGCAGCAGTGGTCCCGCAGTGGTCAGCGGTCATTATGAGCATTTGTGGCTCTACATAGTGGCGACCATACTGGGTGCTTTGCTGGCAGCACTGGTCTTTGTTAAGCTGATTCATTCAGATGGACGAAAGGGCGTTGAGTGAAACAAGTATTGATACTTTGTACGGGCAATAGCTGCCGATCCATCATTGCCGAAGCTCTCATTAATGCTGAACTGGGCGAAACCATCCACGCATTTTCTAGTGGTATTACCGCTAGTGGCAGAGTGCATCCACATGCCAAGAAAACACTACAAATTCACGACATATGGCGTGACGAATACCACTAAAAAATTGGAAACACTCATTGATGTTCATTTTGATTTGGTGGTGACCGTGTGTGACCATGCCAGTCAAACGTGTCCAATTTTCCCGGGCATGACAGAAATTGTTCATCTTGGTTTTGAGGATCCGAATGGTGGGGATTACCAGGCCTTTGAGCTTTGTTTTAATCAAATCAAAGCAAGATTGTTACCTTATGTGCGCAGCGCACTAACTTAGTTTTTTTGTTTTTTCTGTTGCAAGATGTCTGACAGACATTAAAATGTGCAACTAATATTTATGAATTTTGGAGCTGGCATTCATGGTTAGAAACGATATTTCGGGATTATTTGGTAAATCTCCAATTAATCCATTGCAGCAACACATGAAACAAGCGCATTTGTGCCTTAAAGAGTTTACCGTCTTTGCTAAGGCGGCTAGTGAGGGGGATTGGGAAAAGGCAGAGGCATCTCGCGCTTTAATCATTAAAAAAGAAAACAAGGCCGACGAGCTGAAGAAAAAGTTGCGCATGAATTTGCCAAGCACGTTTATGATGCCTTTTTCTCGTCGCGATCTTCTTGATCTTCTTTTGATTCAAGACTCAATTGCCAATATCACCAAAGACTTGGCAGGCTTAATGACAACGAGAAAAATGATTTTTCCTACAGAAATTGCATCAGATTTTCTGGAGCTGGCCAATGTTTGTGTCAATACTTCGGATACTGCGCTAGAAGCGATTAATGAGCTGGATGAGTTATTGGAAACTGCTTTTAGCAGTCGTGAACGCAAAAAAGTGGATGTCATAGTATCTAAGATTAACGCCTTAGAGCATGAGTCCGATAAAACGCAGCACCAAATTCGTACTAAACTGTTTGCCCTAGAAACGACACTGCCTCCTGTGGATGTGATGTTTTACTATCGCGCCATAGAATGGATGGGTGAAACGGCCGATGCCGCGCAAAAAGTGGGTTCACGCTTAGAAGTTATGCTGGCTAAATAACAGGAGGTCGAAATGGAAATTATTGCTTCTAGTTATTTTGGTATTTTTGGCTTTGAGATCAGCATTTTTATTATGTTGGCCATTGCTTTCGGTCTCTTTATGGCTTGGGGTGTTGGCGCTAACGATGTCGCAAATGCAATGGGTACATCGGTGGGTTCTGGCGCTATCAATATTAAACAAGCAATTATCATTGCGGTTATTTTTGAGTTTGCGGGCGCAATTCTTGCGGGTGGAGAAGTCACTGCTACGATTCGAAAAGGTATTTTGGATGCGACGCTTTTTGTCGATGATCCGCATTTATTGATTTACGGCATGTTGGCCTCACTACTAGCTGCTGGTTTCTGGTTAATGATTGCCTCATCTCTTGGTTGGCCTGTGTCAACCACGCACTCAATTGTCGGCGCTATTGTTGGTTTCGGCGCGGTAGGTGTTGGTGTTGATGCTGTTGCTTGGGGCAAGGTAGGCACCATCGCTCTGAGTTGGGTTATTTCACCAATATTGGCGGGAACCATCGCCTTTATGCTTTTTAGAAGTCTGCAAAATTTAATTATTGACACTGAAAATCCATTTGATAATGCCAAGAAGTACGTGCCGTTTTATATGTTTTTAGTGGGTTTTGTCATTTCTCTAGTGACGATTTTTAAGGGTTTAAAGCATGTGGGGTTGGATTTTGATACCTCGACAAGCTATCTGTTGGCGCTTGGTTTTGGTGCCATTGTTGCCATTGTTGGTACTTGGTGGATTCGAGGCATTCGCCTTGATCCGGCTGAAAACAAAGACTTCCACTTTACTTCAATGGAGCGCGTCTTTAGTGTATTGATGGTGATTACTGCAGCAGCAATGGCGTTTGCTCATGGCTCTAATGATGTGGCTAATGCGATTGGTCCATTGGCGGCAGTCTACGGTGTTATTGAGTCAGGCGGCATGATTGGCGCCAAGAGCATACTGCCTGTTTGGGTGCTTCTGGTGGGCGGTTTTGGCATTGTGCTCGGCTTGGTTACTTATGGTCACAAGGTGATTGCCACGATTGGTACTGGTATTACACAATTAACACCTTCTCGCGGTTTTGCGGCGACACTCGCTGCAGCTGCAACGGTTGTGATTGCCTCTGGCACTGGCTTGCCGGTATCCACAACTCAAGTGTTGGTGGGTGCTGTGTTGGGTGTTGGACTTGCTCGGGGCCTGGCTGCTTTAGACACCCGAGTGATTAACAAAATTTTTCTATCATGGATTGTGACTCTGCCTGCTGGCGCCTTCATGTCCATTCTATTTTTCTTCGCGCTTAAAGGTATGTTTGGCGCATAACAGCATAAGGGAGTTTAGTATGACAATCGAAGAAATTCAAGCAAAATTAGAAGCGGGTATTGAGAGCTCGCAAGTAACCATGGAAGGTGACGGCTGTAATTGTTCTGCAGTTGTTGTGTCACCTATTTTTGAAGGCATGTCATTATTGCAGAGACAGCGTACTGTGCTTGGTGTGGTCAGTGAAGAAATCAAGAGTGGCGAGCTGCATGCGCTTAGCGTTAAAACCTACACCCCGAATGAGAGATAGTATATAATTTCCGTTCTTTTCGATTTGAAGATAAATAATTAGCTATGCAAACAGATATTCATCCAGCTTACGAAGCAATTAAAGTGGTATGCAGCTGTGGTAACACGTTCGAAACGCGTTCAACAACTGGCAAAGAAGAATTACACCTAGATGTGTGTTCAAGTTGCCACCCATTTTACACAGGTAAGCAAAAAATTATGGATACTGCGGGTCGTGTTGAGAAATTTAACTCTCGTTACGGCGCGTTCAAGCGTTAACTTAAAGCTTTATGCTTTAAAAAAAAAGCCACAATTGTGGCTTTTTTTGTGCCCGCAGAAAGCAAGCCTTTGCAACCATTAAATCTAAAATGATTATTGCAAAGGTCTCAACGTAAAATAACACTATTATCATTTTCTACTGAGAAATTATTATGGCATTTGACTACATCAACGCCCTGTTAAAAAAAGAAGTGAGCCGTACGCCGATTTGGGTGATGCGTCAGGCGGGTCGTTATTTGCCAGAATACCGCGCAACACGTGCAAAAGCTGGTGATTTTTTAAGCCTTTGCAAATCCAGTGAACTGGCGTGCGAAGTGACACTGCAACCGCTTGAGCGCTTTGACTTGGATGCGGCGATTTTGTTCTCAGATATTTTGACCATCCCTGACGCTATGGGACTTGGCTTGTATTTCGCTGAAGGCGAGGGACCAAAATTCACCAAGCCACTGACAACACTCGCCTCGATTGAGCAACTTTCTAAGCCCGACGTGGGTACTGAGCTTGCCTATGTCAATGATGCGGTTTCAGTAATCAAGAAAAACCTAAAAGACCGTGTGCCACTGATCGGTTTCACGGGCAGCCCATGGACGTTAGCGACTTACATGGTGGAAGGTGGCTCAAGCAAGACTTTCTCTAAAGTCAAAGGCTTGATGTTTGAAAACCCGAAGCACATGCATCAATTACTGGACGTGCTTGCGGACACAGTCATTGATTATCTTAATGGCCAGATTGAAGCCGGTGTGGATTCGGTGATGATTTTTGATACTTGGGGCGGCTCGTTAAACAAAGCGTGTTACGAAGACTTCTCGCTTAGATACATGCAAAAGATTGTTGCAGGCATTCATCGTCAGTACGAGAGCAGAACAATTCCAGTAACGCTTTTCACTAAGGGTGGTGCGGCTTGGCTTGAGCAAATGGCAGCGACCGGCTGTGATGCGCTAGGCCTTGATTGGACGGTTGAGCTTGGTGATGCCGAAAAACGCGTTGGTAATCAAGTGGCTCTGCAGGGTAATTTAGATCCTTCGGTGCTCTACGCGACCCCTGAAGTGGTAGAAACGGAAGTCAAAAAAGTGTTGGATCAATTCAAAGGTAAAACTGGCCATGTATTCAATTTAGGTCACGGCATTACCCCGGGTGTAAACCCAGATAACATGAAGGTGCTAGTCGATACCGTACATGCCTACTCTAAAAGGTAGTTACGCTCAAAATAAAACCGCTCTAGCGTCGACAATAAATTGTCTTTAGGTGCTAATGTGATAAAATTTAGCCCTTATTCAGCTGATTAAAACCGATGTCGATACTTAGTAAAATTTTTAGCGATCTTAAGCAATCCGGCCAAAAGGCCTTTATCCCATTTATTACTGCGGGTGATGGCGGCATGGATAGTTCAGAGGCTGCGATGTTTGCCCTCGTGCAAAATGGTGCTGACATCATCGAACTCGGTATGCCATTTTCAGACCCAATGGCCGACGGCCCTGTGATTGCTAAATCACATGAGCGTGCAGTGGCAGACGGCGTTAATTTGCATTATGTTTTTGGTCTAGTGGAGCGTCTTAGGGAGCACAATAATACAACTGGTGTGGTACTCATGGGTTACACCAACCCAATTGAAGTTTTTGGCTATAAAGCCTTTGCTGAGCGGGCACAAGAGGCGGGCGTTGATGGTGTTTTGGTGGTGGATATGCCACCAGAAGAGGCGCAAGATTTTAAATCTGAACTTGATGCCGTTGGCATTGATTTAATATTTTTGGTGGCGCCGACAACAACCGATGAGCGACTGAAAATGATTGAAAAAGTGGCTTCTGGGTTTGTTTATTTTGTCTCACTAAAGGGTGTGACCGGTGCAGGCAACTTAGATGTTAACTCTGTTAATCATCACTTGACTCGAATCCGAAAAGTTATGGACTTACCAGTGGGTGTTGGCTTTGGCATTAAAGACGCCGAGACAGCCAGAAAAGTAAGCGAGTCTGCAGACGCTGTTATTGTTGGCAGTACAATTGTTTCTATTATTGAACAATTATCGGATGATAGGGATAAAATGGTGACCAAAGTAGGTAATTTGGCACGTCAAATTTCAAGTGCCATTAAAAAGGATTGAATATGAGTTGGTTAGAGAAAATACTGCCCTCTATTGGCAAAAGCGCAAAAAAGAACATTCCCGAAGGCTTGTGGAGTAAGTGCCCCGAGTGTAATGGCGTGCTTTACAAAGAAGAACTCAAGCGCCTTGCTCATGTTTGTCCACAATGTGACCATCATTTACGTATGTCGGCCAGAGAGCGTATTGCAAGTTTCCTCGATGAGGCGCATCAAGTAGAAATTGGCGCTAATATCGAATCTGTCGATCCTTTGCAATTTAAAGATCAAAAAAAATATAAAGATCGCTACATTGATGCTCAAAAAAAGACAGGAGAAAAGGACGCCTTAGTGGTTAAGCAAGGTCTACTAAAGGGCATGCCAGTGATTGTTGCAGCCTTTGAGTTCAAATTTATGGGTGGTTCAATGGGTTCTGTTGTAGGTGAGAAATTTGCCAGAGCGGCGGATGATGCGATTGCGCATAATTACCCACTGATTTGCTTTTCCGCTAGTGGTGGTGCACGCATGCAAGAGGGTTTATTCTCTTTAATGCAAATGTCTAAAACCGCCTTAGCCGTTAAATTATTAGCCGACAAGAAAATTCCATTTATTTCAGTTTTAACCGACCCTACGATGGGCGGGGTTTCGGCCAGTTTTGCTATGTTGGGCGACATTCACATTGCTGAACCAAAGGCCTTAGTTGGTTTTGCCGGCCCTCGTGTGGTCGAACAAACTGTGGGTGAAGAGCTGCCAGAAGGCTTTCAGCGTGCTGAATTTTTGCTTGAAAAAGGCGCAATTGATATGATTGTTCATCGCTCAAAATTGCGCGAGAAAATCCATCAAATTTTATTAGCACTGACACAATCTAACTGATTTCATTGAGCGTTCACTTAACAGCCAAGCACAAGCTGCACAACTTCAGTAACTTGACAAAACCATGAAAATATTACTTGCCAATCCTAGAGGATTTTGTGCCGGCGTTGAACGTGCAATTGAGATTGTAGAACGTGCAATTGAGCGCCATGGGGCGCCTATTTATGTCCGTCATGAGGTTGTCCATAATAAATTTGTTGTTGATGACTTAAAAAACAAAGGCGCAATTTTTGTTGATGAAATCGATGAAGTGCCAAATGGTGAAGTGGTGATTTTTAGCGCTCATGGCGTCTCACAAACAGTCAGGAAGGAAGCCGATTCAATTTCTGCTACGGTCTATGATGCAACTTGTCCACTGGTAACCAAAGTGCACAAAGAAGTTGCTCGTCGACAAAAGCAAGAGCATCAAGTTATTCTTATTGGCCATGCAGGCCACCCAGAAGTTGAGGGTACTTTAGGTCAAGCACCCGCTTCTGCGATTAGTTTGGTTGAGTCTATTGATGATATTGATCAGTTAAATTTCTCACCAGAAAGTAAATTGTCTTATACCACCCAAACAACACTTTCTGTTGATGATACAAAGATAATTGTCAATGCCTTGAGGGATAAGTTTCCGCAAATACAAGCGCCGAAAAAAGACGATATTTGCTATGCTACCCAAAATCGACAAGACGCTGTCAAAGCAATTATTAAAATGGCTGACGTGCTTTTGGTGCTGGGCTCTAAAAACTCATCTAACTCTAACCGTCTGCGCGAAATTGCAGAAAATAACAATAAAGCCGCTTATTTGATTGATGGCGCAACTGATATTGATAACACTTGGCTAGATGGCTGTAAATCAATCGGTGTTACAGCTGGTGCTTCGGCACCTGAGATTCTTGTGCAAGAAGTGGTCAGTTATTTATTGGACTATGGTGCTGATGAGGTGCTTGAAGTTAGTGGTGTCGAGGAAGACGTGCACTTTCCAGTCCCTAACACTCTGAGATAGGTAATTATGGTGAAAAAAGTTGCTTTTATTGGCAAAGGAGACTGCGTGTGAAGACCTATGATGTATATGGAATTGGCGCTGCACTGGTGGATATCGAGTTTAAGGTTGATGATGACTTTCTTGAGAAAAACCAAGTTGATAAAGGAATTATGACCCTCGTTGATGAGGAGAAGCAGCATCAACTAATTGCCAACTTAGGCTCACATTCAGAGCTTATTAAACGCAGTTGTGGTGGTTCAGCTTGCAATACCATTGTTGCTGCAAGTGGTTTTGGTGCCAAAGCGTTTTATGCTGGTAAGGTTGCCTCTGACGATGAAGGTGTTTTTTTTGTTAAAGACCTAAATGCTGCTGGCGTAGACTTTCACAAGGTTGAATACACAAGCGGCATTACTGGTAAATGCCTAGTCATGATCACCGATGATGCAGAGAGAACTATGAACACTTATTTGGGTGTCAATGTTGAGTTGACCTCAAAAGAGGTGGACACTCAATCTCTAGCAGATGCTAAGTGGCTATATATTGAAGGTTATTTGGTAACCGATTCACAACGAACCCAAGTTGCCGTCGAGGCGATGTCCTATGCTAAACAGCATGGTGTTAAAACGTCACTGAGTTTATCCGACCCTTTCGTTGTGCAAATTTTTTCAAAGCAGCTTAAACGTGTCATTGGTGATAGTATGGATTTGTTGTTTTGCAATGAAGAAGAGGCCATTAGTTTTACAGATAGTGATACCATTGAACAAGCCGCAAAGACGCTCAAGGATTACGCAAAAACTTTTGCGATCACTTGTGGTGCAAAAGGTTCGTTGGTTTATGACGGCAACAAATCAATTTTTGTTGATGGCGTTAAAACAAAAGCAATTAATACCAACGGGGCTGGGGATATGTTTGCAGGTGCTTTTTTGTATGCCATTAGTGTTGGACAAGACTATGTTTTAGCTGCTCAATTTGCAAATGCTGCTGCAGCTCTTGTGGTGAGCCAGTTTGGGCCACGCATCGAAACCACGGAATACGCTAAACTCAAACGACAGTTTAACGTTTGATTAATTGACGCTATTTTTTGTTAGAGCTCATAATTGGTGAAAAAATAACACATCAAAATAATCAACAATGGAGAATGTGTTGGCACTCTAAATAAAGTGGCTCAATTTGCAATATCTTGGGTTTTGAACTATAATTACGCTTGGTTGAATTTAGATTTATATACGGAGTTAATTATGTCAACATTACAAAAATTATTTCAATTGAGAAAAGCACTTGACGAGTACGAGCATGAGCTTGGGATGAGTCATTTATCAGAAGTAGAAAAGGCGGTTTTGTCTTACATTACGCATAATGCTACTTCTACTATCACCGCAATTAAAAACGATCCTTACTTTGAAAAGTATTCGTTATCAACCATTAAGAGGGCCGTTGGCGCTCTTTTGGGGCAGGAAATTATTAGATCTGACCAATCAATGGAAGATAAACGCGCGATGAATTTATCGTACGCAGTAAAAAACTAAAAACACAAATACTGTCCCGAACCTTGTAAAACTTTTGGGTTTTCAAGTGGGTGAACCAACCGACCACTTTAAAAAAAGCGAAGGACACGACTGAATCTGCCAGCAGCGTGTAATAAATTAATACAGGAAAAAACTTAAATGAATAAATACAAAGAAAGTTGCGCCGTTAGGAGATTGGCGCAAAATATAGCATCGGGTGTGGTCAGCGACAGCGTTTATACCCCCTCTGAAAAATACTCAATTGCCTCATTTTTACTAGCAATCCTTTTTGTTGGTTGTAAAGCCAAGGGAGGGGTTTAGTGGCAAATATAAGTGCAGTCAACGCAAGCGGA
>CAJXHL010000062.1 GCA_913054335.1 uncultured Gammaproteobacteria bacterium
AGGCCAATTCCACGGTAACATTGACGAGTATCGTAAAGCTAAATCTGATTTTATTGAGTATGTTCTTAAAGTCACATAACAAAGCGCTCTCGTTCGGACGCAAACTTCGCCGCAACTTGTGCGGCATTATGCGGCAGGAGATTTATGAATAAATTAACGATACCGAACGCTCTTGAGATACTTAACAGGCAGAGCGAACCTTTCATCGAGCTGTTTAGGCATGGCACAATGGTGGTTGAAATATATAAACCCATTAAAGTTGACCTCCAACAGCCTCATACAAGAGATGAGCTCTATGTCGTTACTTCGGGTTCAGGCTATTTCGTAAATGGCAGCAGCAGGGCTAGTTTTGAAACTGGTGAGGCCTTATTTGTTCCCGCAGGCGTTGAGCATAGATTTGAAAACTTCACAGATGATTTCTCTACATGGGTTTTCTTTTATGGCCCCGAGGGTGGAGAAAGCGCATAATAAGATGCTTAGGCAAGCAAGCCTCCACTGGACGCGCTAACGCGCACTGCTTAGCAAGATGTTACTCTAGATCTGGCGAAAGTAGACGCCCTGCTTGATCAATAGAAATACCTTTTCGTATGGCGTAATCTTCTACTTGCTCTTAAATAATGAGAAAAGCTGCTCATTTAATTATTTCTTGGTGGATTGTAGATAGGTTTTCGAGAAGTAATCGTGCAGTGGTAGTTTATTTTTGTTGAAAAGTTGAAAAATAAAGCCGATGCCAACCAGTGACAAGGGCGCTAGAAAAAACCGAACGGCTGATTGTTTGTAAGTGATGCTTTTTCTGTCAGCTTGCATGATTTCAAATTTCCATGCTTTCATCCCAAGCGTTTGTCTGCCTTTGACCCAAGAAAGTGCAAAATAACCAAAAGTCAATAATAACATGAGTAAGAAAAAAAGCGGATTTTTTGTGCCGTCTTGTATGGCAATAACAACAAACAGTCCAATACAAAAAACAAGCGAAAAAACCAAGAAAAAATCGTAAGTGATAGCGCCTAGTCGGCTTACAAGTGAGACGTTTGATTTCATGTTTGTAATAATATTAAAAAGTTAGTTTGTTTTTTTATAAACCTTTGAAAGGAGTTTGCCTTGGTAAAGTGTGGTGTTTATGATGTCACCCACATTGATATCATTTGTGTTGTGTATGACAAAATTTTCTTCATTTTGGGTGATACTGTAACCGCGTGATAAAGTCGACAACGGCGAGAGGATATGCAGTGCTTTGGCTTGATTGTTGAGTTTGGCTACGCTCTCAGAGAGTGAGTGTGCCATCTTCTGATGCAGTCGTTCTTGTGCAAGTTTGTTTTGTTCGATTTTATAGGTAATGAATCGCGCAGGCGAGTGTTGATAAAGTTCGGTGTTGAGTGATTTAAGTTTGGCTTGATTAAGTGTTTTTAGTGTTTTGATAACCCGAGTCAACCTTGCTTCTGCTTCATCCAGCCTTTGTGCTTTGTGCTGTAACTCTTGGCTGGGATCAATAATTCTGAATTGCAGTTGTTGTAATAAGAGTTGATTTTTTTCAAGCGTTAGATCAGTGGTGTTGGCTAAGTTTTGTCTAAATTTTGCTAGCTGGTTAAGAAGCTCGGTTTTATCTGGTGTTACCATTGCAGCAGCCGCACTTGGAGTGGGCGCTCGTGCATCGGCAACAAAATCGGCAATGGTGGTGTCAGTTTCGTGGCCAATGGCGCTCACAATTGGCTTTTTACAAGCGAAAATTGTTCTAGCAAGGCTTTCTTCGTTAAATGCCCAAAGATCCTCCATTGAGCCACCACCACGCGCCAGGATAATAACCTCGCAGCGTTTGTCATCTTCAGCCATCTTTAACGCCTTGATAATCTGTTGATGAGCGCCGTCACCTTGTACTAATGTATCGTAAAGGTATATATTGGCAAATGGATAACGCTTATTAAGTACATTGATGATATCGTGAATAACAGCACCATTTGCCGATGAAACAACAGCGATAGAGCTAACTGAACTTGGTAGCGATTTCTTGTGCTCTGTATCAAACAAGCCTTCTTCGCGCAGTTTATTTTTGAGCTGATCAAAAGCCAGTTGTAGATTACCAATGCCCGCAGGCTCAACTTGTTGCACAACCATTTGAAAATCACCGCGTGCTTCGTAGAGCGTGGGCGCACCCCTAAGAACCACCGACATGCCATTTTCAAGGGCAAATTTTAGTTTGCGCTGGTTAAGACGAAACAATGCACAACGGATGGAGCCGCGTTCGTCTTTTAATGAAAAATACCAATGACCAGAAGAGGGTCTGGATAAGTTTGAGATTTCGCCTTGTACCCAGCAGTGAGGAATGTTGCGCTCAACCGAGCGCCTGCAAAGCCCTAAAAAATCCGAGACACTGTAAATTTCGTCTAAATTAAACATCGGCTTTAAGGCAAGCAAAAACAGCACCAGTGCCGCCATCTTTTTGCGGGCAAGAACAAAAAGCTAAAATTTGCGGGTGTTGCTTAAGATAATGCACCACTTGTGACTTTATGATTGATAATCCTTGGTTTGAGTGATAGCCTTTACCGTGGATTATTTGAATGAAACGCTCATCACGATGATAGTGGAGAAATTGCGATAAAGATTGACATGCCTCCTGTACGGTTTGCCCATGAAGGTCAAGGCTAGGAGCATGGTCAATATTGCCTCGCTTCATTTTTTTAATGATTTTGGGTGACACACCGTCTTTGGCGTAACTAACGATTTCTGAGCCAGAAATGTTCGCCTCCGACAGATAGCTATAAGATTCGAAAGGCTGGTCAAAATGAGTGTTTGTTGCTTTCGGTTCTTGATCGCCGTCTTTATCGATCGGGAGTTGATCGTCAATAGCATTTCTAAATAACGATTTGTCGTTTTCGCTAATCATTGTTTGGACGAATAAAGAACGTTACAAAATTGATTATTGGATGGGGTTTGGGGAAGGGTAATAATTTTAAAGTTTTATAAGTCATTGATTTCAATATTCTTCCCCAACTTATAAAGTTGTCGGAGTTGTTGAAAAATAGTGCCGTGTACTATTTTTCAACAATCTCATTGTGCATAAAAAAAGCCCTCGCTAGAGGGCTTTATTATAGCAACGATTGTGCTATTAAATTGCTATCCTGATGCTTAAATCAGGCAGTAATTGAGTGAACTTAAAGTGCTTTAATCTGCGCAACAAGACGAGATTTTCTTCTCGCAGCTTGATTCTTATGCATTAGGCCTTTGCTAACCGCTTGGTCAACGTTTTTTTGCATTGTTGCATAACCGCTTTGTGCTTCTTCTTTGTTGCCAGCTTCAATTGCGTAAGTTACTTTTTTGATAAAAGTACGTACTTTAGCTCTGATTTGAGAGTTGTGCTTGTTGCGCTTAATTGCTTGTCTTGCGCGTTTTTTAGAACCTGCTGAATTGGCCATATTATCTTTAATTAAAGGTAAATTACAAAACGGTAGATTATAAAGTCTTAGTTGGCTTTATGCAAGCATTAGTTTTGTGTACTTAAGCTGTGAGTGAATTTACGATATTTAGTGTTTTCTTCTTGTTGAGCATTAAGTGCCATGTTTTGCCTCCCAAGGACTTCCACAGTGAAACTGCACGTATGCCGGCTAATAACAAAGCCCTGATGTTGTTTGCAGTATGTTGGTTGCTTAGATAGAGTTGTTCGCCCTTAACCATAATGGTTGGATTAAGCCTACCTAGCGTGTTTTTGTAGAGTTCTGCCAGTCGGGCAATTGAGTTGGCGTGGTTAATTTCGAAAAATTCTTGTTTGTTGATGTGCTCAATTTCACTAGAAATTTTTGCCAATAATTGACTTTGTTTCATTAGTTTCTTTTCGAGATTAATCAAAGAGATAACGTAAAGCATGATGTTTTGCATGCTTTTTGTTTTTGAATCTAGAATAACTTTTAGAGAATCGAGGCCGACTTTTAAGTCTTCTGGCGATTCAAAAATATCTTCAATTTGTGTGCTTTGATTAACAATGCTACTAAGACTGGCTTTATTGCCTTGTGGGTTACACTGCCCAGTAGAGGCAAGTTGATGAACTAATGCAGTGCTTTGTAATATGCTTGCAAGTGCCAAAGTTCGTTGTTTGTGATTACTCATTGTGTTTTGATTTAATAACAGCGCCACCAAGGCAAATATCATCATTATAAAGGACAAGAGATTGGCCTTCGGTGATGGCTCTTTGGTTTGACTCAAAGCTCACCTTCATCTCGTTATTTTCAAGCATCTCGATTTGGCAATTTTGAGAGGCTTGGCGATAACGAATTTTAGCACTACAATCGTGTGGGAAATTAGGCTGTTCGCCAATCCAGTGAATACCATCAGCGATTAACGTGTTGTGGTAGAGTAAGGGGTGATCGCCTTGAACTGCAACTATTTCATTGCTCTCAATTCGCTTTTCGGCAACAAACCAGGGCTCAGGTGAATCGCTGAAACCACCGCCAATTTCCAGGCCCTTTCTTTGGCCAATTGTATAAAAAGCGATGCCGTTATGGTGTTTTATAAAATGGCCATTTTCATCAACAATATCGCCTTTTTCTTTTGGCAGGAAGTTGTTTAAAAATTCCGAGAAGTGGCGTTCACCAATAAAACAAATACCGGTTGAATCTTTCTTTTTGGCAGTAACAAAACCATTTTTTTTGGCGATTTCTCGCACCTGAGTTTTGTCAATTTTGCCAAGCGGAAATAGGCTTTGAGCCAATTGATCTTGGTTTAATAGGTGAAGAAAGTAGCTTTGATCTTTGCTATCGTCCAACCCTGTTTGTAATTGATACTGGCCTTGATTATTAACTATTCTGGCGTAGTGGCCGGTGGCAATTTTATCAGCACCAAGGCCTTTTGCATGATCAAGAAAGGCTTTGAATTTAATGTGTTGATTGCACAAGACGTCTGGATTTGGTGTACGCCCTTTTTTGTGTTCTTCTAGAAAATGTTCAAAAACATCTTCCCAATATTCATGGGCGAAATTAACGGTGTGTAATTTAATACCCAGTTTTCCGGCTACCTGTTTTGCATCAGCCAAGTCCTCGGCGGCAGAACAATGTTCTGAGCTGTCATCTTCTTCCCAGTTTTTCATAAACAAGGCTTCGACTTCAAAACCTTGTTCAAGCAGTAAAAGAGCGGTGACAGAAGAGTCCACACCACCAGACAAGCCGACAATGATTTTGTTGTTGGCCTTAGTCATTCTGCTTTGTCGTATGCTCTGACAATGCGCTGGACAAGACTGTGTCTGACAACGTCTTTTGCCTCAAAATTGCAGAATGCAATTTGTTTTTCATCCTTTAAAATCTTTATAGCATCCAACAAACCAGACTGTTTAGGATTGGCTAAATCGATTTGCGTAACATCACCTGTAATCACCATCTTTGAGCCAAACCCCATTCGCGTCAAGAACATTTTCATTTGCGGGATGGTGGTATTTTGTGCTTCGTCAAGAATAATGAACGCCTCATTGAGTGTGCGGCCACGCATAAAGGCAAGTGGTGCAACTTCAATGATATTTTTTTCAAGCAACTTAGCGACTTTTTCAAAGCCTAGAAACTCATACAATGCATCGTAAATTGGGCGCAAATAGGGGTCAACTTTTTCGGTTAAATCGCCCGGTAAAAAGCCCAGTTTTTCACCCGCCTCAACGGCAGGCCTGACCAAAATAATCCTTCTAACACTTGAGCTCTCAAGTGCCTCTACTGCTCTTGCGACGGCTAAGTATGTTTTTCCTGTGCCTGCTGGACCAACGCCAAAAGTGGCATCTTTTTCTTCAATGGCGTTGACGTAGATTTGTTGGTTGGTGCTACGAGTGTGCACATGTTTTCGAGCAGTTCTGATGGTAACAGCCTTTGAAGTATCATTGCCATTTTTTTGGGATTTAATACTAAGATCGATATCACTGAGCTCGAGCATTTTCCCATTTGACTGTGACAAAAGATCTTGTAGGACATTGATAGCCAAATGTGCGTTATCACCCTTAATACTAAAATCAGCCCCCTTGTTTGAGAGGGTTACATCAAGGCTTTTGGAAATATTTTCAAGGTTTTTGTCGAGAGAGCCACAAATATTGGCCAATTGATCAGAGCTTTGAATATCGAGTGTAAACTTCATTAGTACTATTTTACTGCTTTGAGCTGCAAACAACAATAACTTACCCAAACTATTGTTGAATTTCATTTATGATGTTCTTGATGAATTACTATCGAAAACCCCTACTGATTACACTGTGTTGCTTATTCAGTTTTTTTTCGCCACAAACCTTTGCTGAAAGTGACCATTGTGTTCTACTGGTTTATCATCGTTTTACTGATGATGGGCCTAAGTCGACCAGTGTTTCACCTGAGCTTTTTCGCTCGCATTTAAGTTACTTGCAAGACAATGGTTTTGAAGTATTACCTCTTGACAAAGTTGTTAAGGCTCTCAAGACAAAAAAAACTTTACCGGATAAGTGCGTCAGTTTGACTGCTGATGATGGCTACCAGTCGATTTATGATGGAGCTTACCCTTTGCTAAAGGAGTTTCAAATGCCGATGGCTGTTTTTATTTCCACTCAGGCCATTGATCAACATTATTCATCTATGATGACGTGGGCACAATTAGGGCAAATGTCAGATTTAATTAGTGCTTACAATCACGGCGTTAGTCACTCGCATTTGGTGGACAAAGATACCAAAGTTATTGTTGCTGAAATTACTGATGCACAAAAAAGACTGGAAAAAGAGTTGGGCGTTAAAAGCAAGTTTTTCGCTTATCCTTATGGAGAATTTGATGATATTACATATAGGCAATTACAAGACCTAGATTATGTGGGCTTTGGTCAACACTCAGGGGCTATTGGTGTCAATAGTGATTGGTTTAATTTGCCACGTTTTGCCATGGCAGGCCTATACGCAAAAATGAGCAGCTTTGCGTTAAAGGTCAATTCACTGCCAATGCCGATTGCTTCTGAGCGGCCAAAATTGATGATGATTGATGCGGGCAATAGACCGTTATTAACATTGAAATTTTCAAGACCAATGAACGCCAACGAGCGCTATCAGTTTGCTTGTTTTGTTGCTGGGCAAGACAACCCTGAAATCAACTGGATAGGTGTGGATAAGGTTACAGTGCGCTCAGTTGAGCCTTTATCGAAAGGTAGAAGTCGCTATAACTGCACAGTTCCCTCTAAGCAGAAAGGGCGCTATTATTGGTATTCTAAGCAGTGGCTAGCAAAGGCTGGCTGACCAATTCGCCTTGTAGGGAGTTGCCAGCACCGTCCGTTATTTTTACTGAGACGATTTGTCCAATCAGGTCTTCATCGCCAACAAAATGTGCCGTGCGCATATTCTCTGTTCGCGCACTTAAAGTGTTGCCTTTTTTAGACTTGCCTTCAACGAGCACTTTTTGCACACTGCCAATCATTGATTTAGATATGGCGTCGGTGTTTTCATTGAGTGTGTTTTGCACAATTGCTAGGCGCTGTTTTTTAACTTCTTCGCTAACGTCATCAGCAAAACTTGCCGCCAATGTGCCAGGGCGCTTGGAGTAGATAAAGCTGAAGGATTTATCAAAACCAACATCGTTGATGAGCTTCATGGTTTGGTTAAAGTCGTCCTCGCTCTCGCCTGGGAAGCCAATAATAAAATCCGATGAAAATGAAATATCTGGGCGAATTTCTTTTAGTTTTCTGAGTTTGGATTTGTATTCTATCGCAGTGTGACCACGCTTCATTAGCCCAAGAATTTTATCTGAGCCACTTTGCACTGGCAGATGTAAATGTGAAACAAGTTCGGGCACATCTCGATAAGCATCAATTAATCGATCGCTAAATTCTACTGGGTGTGATGTGGTGAAACGAATGCGCTCAATGCCATCAATTTGGGCAACAATACTAATGAGAAGGGCAAGGTCAGCCATTTCGCCATCGTCCATTAAACCTTGGTAAGAATTAACATTTTGTCCCAATAGATTCACTTCTTTAACACCTTGTGCTGCCAGCACTTCCACTTCGTGCATGACGTCGTTAAATGGGCGAGAAACCTCTTCGCCACGGGTATAGGGGACAACGCAAAAAGTGCAATACTTGCTACAACCTTCCATAATAGAGACAAAGGCAGATGCACCCGTTACTTCGGGCTCTGGAAGGTGGTCAAATTTTTCAATCTCTGGGAAAGAGATATCAATTCTAATTTCATTCTTTTCAAGCACATCGTTAAGCATATTGGGCAATCTATGCAGTGTTTGTGGACCAAAAATAATATCCACATAAGGCGCTCTTTTGAGAATCAATTCGCCTTCTTGCGAAGCCACACAACCACCAACGCCAATTACTAAATTGGGATTTTTTTCTTTAAATTTCCGCCAACGTCCCAGTTGATGAAACAACTTTTCCTCAGCTTTTTCTCTGATGGAGCAGGTATTGAGTAAAAGAACATCGGCTTCTTTGGCGTCATCGGTTAGCGCAAGGCCGTGAGAGTGTTTGAGGACGTCGCTCATTTTATTGGAGTCGTACTCGTTCATTTGGCACCCAAAGGTGCGAATGTGTAATTTAGAAATGGTCATAGCGTTTATTTCTGAATATGCAGTGTTTGCGTTGGATAAGCAATTTCTGCACCGTGTTTAGCAATGATAGCGGCAATATCAAGTAACAATTTGCCTTTAATATGCTTGAACTTCGTGGAATCGATCACCGAGCTGAAGGCGTAAACGACAAAGTCGAGCGATGAGGCGTTGAACACATCAAAATAAACGCGACAGGCCTCGTTGTGATCAATGTCCTCGTGGTTTTGCATTAGCTTCTCAACCTCTTCAATAATGCTTGGCATTTGCGCGATATCATCATAACGAATACCGATAATTTCATTAATACGACGATTAGTCATACGCGAAGGTGTCTCAATCGGAATCGTGGCAAAAATAGAGTTGGGTATGTATACTGGATTTTTAGAAAAGGTGCGAATACGCGTCATTCGCCA
>CAJXHL010000063.1 GCA_913054335.1 uncultured Gammaproteobacteria bacterium
TCAATCGCTTCCTGAGAACCACAAATCGTACCATTTAAACCCTCTCTAGCAAGCAGCACAGTTCCTCTGGCGCCGACGGACACCATAAAGTCTTTCAAGGGTTGCTGCATTTTCTCAAAATCATCGAGTCGTGCAAACTTATATAGAGCGCAAATTGTAACCATAATTGGGTTGTCGTTATTTCAGTGCCAATTTTACTAGCGAGGGGGTTTTGATATCAACTATTTCAAGAACTTGTACTATTCATTCATTATTCAAAAGGTAGACTGGTACTGGTGAATGTCTCAAGGGTATAATGATTCCTTTTGCTTGTAAAGCCCTATTCTAACCGGCAATTGTAGATGCTCTCAGACATTCAAACTCCTATCGATATTAAACATCTTGATTTTGATCAACTGCAGCAACTTGCAGACGAAATCAGGGAGTTTCTCATTGAAAGTCTTAAAAAAACAGGTGGCCATCTCGGCTCTAATTTGGGCACTATTGAATTAACTCTTGCAATGCATTATGTCTTTGATACACCTAATGATAGCTTTGTTTGGGATGTAGGACACCAAGCCTATACTCACAAAATTCTTACTGAAAGAAAAGAGAGAATGTCAACCCTCAGACAAAAAGGCGGTCTTTCTGGCTTCACCAAAATAACTGAGAGTGAGCACGATGCATTTGGCGCTGGACACTCATCAACCTCTATCAGTGCGGCTCTGGGTATGGCTTTAGCCAACAAGCTAAATCAATCGGACAACACGGCTATTGCTGTTATTGGTGATGGCGCTCTTAGTGGCGGAATGGCTTTTGAGGCAATGAATCATGCGGGTGATACCGATGCTAATTTACTCATTATTCTTAATGACAACGACATGTCTATTTCCAAAAATGTAGGGGCTTTAAACAAATATTTAACACGCCTCATTTCTGGAAAAGTGTATTCGACGATGAAGTTAAAATCACTAAAACTTTTAGAAAGACTTCCTCGCATACACAAGTTTGCGAAACGCTCTGAAGAGCATTTAAAGGGCATGATTTTGCCCGGAACGCTTTTTGAAGAACTTGGTATTGATTATTTTGGTCCCATCGATGGCCACGATTTACCAACGCTAATCAAAACTCTACAAAACTTAAAGAATCTGTCAAAACCGAGACTACTTCACATAATCACCACTAAAGGTCGAGGGCTAGAAATGGCTGAAAAAGACCCTATTAAGTATCACGGTATTGCGCCACCTTCAAGTTCAAGTAATTCTTTTCCAAGCTATTCTCAAGTGTTTGGACGCTGGCTATGTGACACGGCTGAAAGAGACGAGCGATTGGTTGGCATTACGCCGGCAATGTGCGAAGGCTCTGGCATGGTTGAATTCTCCACAAGCTTTACGGAGCGTTATTTTGATGTTGCCATTGCCGAGCAGCACTCTGTCACCTTGGCAGGTGGCATGGCCATCAAAGGCTTAAAGCCGGTAGTGGCGATATACTCTACCTTCCTACAGCGTGGTTATGACCAATTTATCCATGATATTGCCCTGCAAAATTTAAATGTTATTTTTGCCATTGATCGCGCAGGCCTTGTCGGTGCAGATGGTGCAACTCACGCCGGTGTATTTGATTTGAGCTTTTTAAGATGCATCCCAAATGTTGTGATCATGGCACCCAGCTCCTCCATGGAAATGTATGAGCAATTAAATACTGCCTATTCACTTAACGGACCTGTCTGTATTCGCTTCCCACGAGGTAAATCTCCGGTTGAAAAATTTAAGAGCAATACTCAACAAGAAGTTGGTAAGGCCAATGTTGTTAGAGAAGGTTTTGATGTCGCTATTTTAGCTTTTGGACCAATGCTTGAGAAAGCGCTTGAAGCGGGTGGGGCTCTAGACGCTACAGTGGTTGATATGCGATTCGTTAAACCAATGGATAAAGATCTGATCAGAGAATTAGCAAAATCCCATAAAAAGCTTATTACTATTGAGGATAACGTAGTATCGGGTGGCGCTGGGAGTGCTGTTGCAGAATTTATCCATAACGAAAAATTAGATGTTTCACTTGATATTATTGGGCTACCCGATGAATTTGGCGAACACGGCAGCCAAGAAGAGTTATATGATATGTATGGCTTAACAGTTGACAATATTGTCAGATGCGCGAATAGCGAATGAAAAAGTTCTTAAAAAAATACACACCACACCGTTCAAAAGTTAATCTGGGTTGGCTTAACCAGCACCTGCACGATCCGTGTCTATGGAACTGGAATAGGAAATCAATATCGAAAGCCTTTGCAGTTGGACTATTTTGCGCCTGTTTACCTATCCCCTTTCAAATGGTAGCGGCAGCTGCTCTAGCGGTTGTTTTTTCAGCAAATATTTTGCTTTCTATTGCCCTTGTGTGGGTTACCAACCCGCTTACCATGGGGCCATTTTTCTACTTTAACTATCGACTTGGCACCAACATTCTACAAACAGATTACGATCGAAACTTCCCAGCCTTTTCTTTCTCTTTTGATTATTTATCCCAAGTTCTTGTTAACTATGGTCTGCCTTTACTCACGGGCTCAATAGTGATGGGAGTTGTCAGCGGTATCATTGGCTATACAGCCATTCAGTGGTTATACCGCCATAGAGTTGGCAAGCGCATTAAGCGCTGGAAGAGTCAGCGATTTGACGCCTAATATTAGCCTCTAGTGTGTCAACCAACGACTGATTATCAACCTTCCTATCCGTTTTGCCATTAATATAAAGCAAATTCGGAGCACCACCAGTCACACCAACACTTACTTCTTTTGCTTCGCCAGGGCCATTAACAACACAACCAATCACAGCCACATCAATTGGATGGGTAATATCCTCTAGACGCGCTTCTAATTCATTAACAACCGAAATCACATCAAACTTCTGTCTTGAACATGAAGGGCAAGCAATTAAATTCACACCTCTTTGCCTAAGGTGCAGCGACTTAAGAATATCAAAACCCACCTTAACCTCATCCACTGGATCAGAGGCGAGAGAGACTCTGATCGTGTCACCAATACCTTCACTAAGTAGCAAGCCTAAACCGATAGAAGATTTAACCGTACCGGAACGGAACGAGCCCGCCTCGGTAATACCAAGATGCAGCGGATTGTCAATCTGAGAGGCCAATTGTTTATAAGCAAAAACCGTCATAAAAACTTCGGATGCTTTAAGGGAGATTTTGTAATTATCAAAATTAAGCCGATCAAGAATATCGATATGTCTAAAAGCAGATTCCACCATTGCCTCAGGTGTTGGCTCTGTGTATTTTTTTTGCAGGTCTTTTTCTAAAGAACCGGCGTTAACGCCCACACGAATAGGAATGTTGTGATCTTTTGCTGAGGCTACCACTTCTCTAACACGATCTTCTCTGCCAATATTGCCAGGATTAATACGCAAACAATCAGCGCCGTATTCGGCTACTTTGAGGGCGATTTTGTAATCAAAATGAATGTCGGTAATCAGCGGAATACTGGCTTGTTTTTTAATCTCTTTAAAGGCTTCAGCGGCCTCCATAGTAGGCACAGAGACTCTAACAAGGTCGGCACCGGCTTTAGCGATGGCCTCAATTTGGGCAACAGTTGCCTTAACATCACAAGTATCCGTGTTTGTCATGCTTTGCACACTGATTGGCGCATCGCCACCAATAGCAACATCACCAACAAATATTTGCCTTGAGACTCTTCTTTTAATCGTGTGAACTGGCTTCATAAGTTTGTATTACTTCATCTAAATTTTCACTATTGTCTAATTCGGCTTCAACTTGAATTTCTTTAACTCTCTCAACAATGATTTCGATAACTTGAGCCTCACTCTCGGGCTCACTAATAACAATTGATGTTGACTGTGCAGTCGAACCATTATCAATTTTATTGAGGTAAAGCCAGCCTCCAGAAGCTGCTACCAATAGCAATAGCAGAAAAAATAGTTTACGCTTTATGCGTTTTTTTCTCTTTGGATAATAATCAATGCCGTCTAACATCCCTTCTGCTTTTGTCCTGCACTTTCCCAGCTAGTTGACCACAAGCGGCATCAACATCTTCACCCCTGGTTCGACGTGTTGTTGTACGAATGCCCGATTTAAACAAAATATCTTGAAACTGATTTATTGTAACTGCTTTGGAAGTCTTGTACTGAGTATTTGGAAACGGATTAAACGGGATTAAATTAACTTTCGCTGAAACACCTTTCAGCAATTTAGCCAATTTTCTAGCCTGTTCATCAGAATCATTAACGCCTTCTAGCATTACATATTCAAACAAAATGTGGCGCTCTTGAGTGCCTGCATTCAAGTAATACTGACAAGCTTCCATCAACTGTTTAATCGGATATTTTTTGTTGATTGGTACCAATATATCCCGCAGTTCATCGTCTGGCGCATGAAGTGAAATTGCAAGACTGACCGATGTTGTATCAGCCATACGATACAAAGCTGGCACTACACCAGAGGAAGAAATCGTCACGCGTCGACGAGACAAGCCAAAAGCCCAATCATCAAGCAGTAAATCACAGACATCGTAAACCGCATTTTCATTAAGCATTGGTTCGCCCATGCCCATAAAGACAACATTGGAAATGCGCTTATCCTTTGCGACAAGATAATGATGAGCAATTAAAACTTGGGCAATAATTTCGTGACTTTTTAAATTACGATTAAAGCCCTGCACGCCGGTTGAACAAAAAGTACAAGCCAGTGCACAACCTACTTGCGAAGAGATGCACAAAGTTCCTCGCTCTTTTTCAGGAATGTAGACTGTTTCAATATGGTTGTTTTCGCTGAGTTCGATAACCCACTTAATCACCCCATCACTAGCATGATTTTGTTTAACAATTCGAGGCAAATCTAGGGTGGCAATCGCGCTTAATTTAGAGCGTAAATCTTTAGATAAATTATGCATTTCATCAAAGCTACTAGCACCTTGATGATAAATCCACTGCATGATTTGCTTGGTTCTGTAGGGCTTTTCACCCAAATCTTCGAAAAACTTATTAAGTTTAGATTGGGGAAGGCCTAATAAATTTTGCTTTTCTAGCATGAGCAAAAACAGCCGAAAAATCGGCTGTTTTTAATAGATTGAATATTAACGAGTTCTTGAACAAACACCATTATCACCAAAGAAATACGCAATCTCAATCGCTGCATTTTTAGCTGAATCAGAACCATGAACTGCATTCTCATCAAGAGACTCGGCGAAATCAGCACGGATTGTGCCTGCTGCAGCTTCTTGTGGATTTGTGGCGCCCATGATTTCACGGTGCTTAGCGACTGCATTTTCACCCTCTAAAACTTGAACCATTACAGGACCCGAAGTCATAAATGATACTAAGTCGTTATAAAATGGACGATCCTTGTGTACAGCATAAAAACCACCAGCAAGATCAACATCAAGATGAAGCATTTTAGCGCCTACAATTTTGAAGCCAGCAGCCTCAAAACGAGAGTAAATTTCGCCGATTACATTCTTTGCAACAGCGTCAGGTTTGATGATTGATAAAGTGCGCTCCATTGCTTAACTCCAGTTGTTATAAAAAAGGCGGTATTTTACCATAAATGGCAACACTTTCTAAAACACGTAATAAACAAAAAGGCACCCTAAAGCGCCTCCTTGTCAAAATTAGATATTAACCTATTTGACTGATTCTTTTAAGTTCTTGCCTGCTTTGAAGGCAGCAACTCTAGTTGCAGGAATTGCAATAGAGGTACCGGTTTGTGGGTTACGACCCGTACGTGCTGCGCGGTCTCTCACCATAAAACTACCAAAGCCAGTTAACTGTACACCATCGCCACTTGAAAGAGCTGAAGTTATTGCACCCGTTGCTGCATTAAGCGCGCGACCTGCGTCGGCTTTTGAAAGGTTTGCGCCTGCGGCAATTGCCTCGACTAATTGTGCTTTGTTCATATACTTATCTCCATAAAAGTTATAAAAGAAGATTCAGCGCAACAGGTGACATCTACTAAGGAGGTAAGATATCATGAAAAAAACATTCGTTTCGCAAATCCCACACGCCAAACCTTAAGATTATTATAAGTCAAAATACTATCTAAATAGATAATATTTTTAAGAAAAATTCAACACATTTATAGACTTAATAGGTGCTTTTACAGAAGAAAATTGAAAAAATTAACGATTACTCTCTTTTAAAGCTCTTGCTTTATCTCTTTTCCAGTCTTTATCCTTGATATCTTGACGCTTGTCATGGGCTTTTTTTCCTTTAGCAACCCCAATCTCAAGCTTAACTTTTCCGCGCACCCAATACAATTTCAAGGGCACAACAGTCGCGCCTTTTTGGTTAATTTTATCTCTCAATCTGTTTATTTCCAGCCTATGAAGAAGCAGTTTTCTCGTCCTAGTTGGATCGGGATCAACATGGGTGGATGCACAAGCAAGTGGGGAAATATGCGCACCAAACAAAAACAACTCATTATTCTTCAAAATAACATAGCTTTCTTTAATCTGTACTCTACTATCTCTCAAGCTTTTTACTTCCCAACCCTCCAAACTGATTCCAGCCTCAAGACTTTGTTCGATAAAATAGTCGTGCCTTGCTTTTTTATTAAGAGCAATCGTATTTGAGTTATCTGTCTTTTTCTTTTTGCTCATGGAGAGTTTTTTGCATCATATTTCTAAAAGCGCTATTGTGACCTACTCACCTCAGCAAATGTTTGCACTCGTCAATGCTATTAACGACTACCCACAATTTCTAAACTGGTGTTCGGCCGCCTCTATTTTAAATCAATCTGAGGAGCAGATTACCGCCTCGGTTGAGATTAATAAAGGTGGACTCAAGCAGAAATTCACCACTATAAACACACTGAGAGCTTTTGATTTGATTGAAATGAAATTACTGGACGGCCCCTTTAAGACACTTTCAGGACAGTGGCGCTTTGACGCCTTGGGAGATAAGGCGGCAAAAGTAAGTTTAGAATTACAATTTTCTTTCAAATCAAAGCTGATGGATATTGCTCTATCACCCGTCTTCACTCAAATTGCCAATTCTCAATTGGATGCTTTTGTATTACGCGCCAAACAAGTCTATGGCTAAAATCGTTTCCTTTAATAAACCTTTTGGCACATTGTGCCAATTTAGTGGCGAGGGTGACACCCTAGCAAAATACATCGATATTCCAAATATTTATCCAGCTGGGAGGCTCGATAAAGACTCCGAAGGCTTAGTTATTCTCACCGATGATGGTCAACTTCAAAATCAAATATCGAGCCCAGAGTTTAATAAGTTTAAAACCTACGTGATTCAAGTCGAAGGTGAAATAACCGATGACGCTATCCAACAATTAATTCGTGGCATCACCCTTAACGACGGCCCAACAAAACCAGCCAAAGCTCAAATTATTGCCGAGCCAGAGTGGCTGTGGCCAAGAGTTCCGCCGATTAGACAGCGCATAAATATTCCAACCTCATGGATTCAGTTATCTATTAGCGAAGGCAGAAATCGCCAAGTAAGACGAATGACCGCGTATGTGGGCTTTCCAACACTTAGACTCATTCGTACTCAAATTGGCGATTGGCAATTAAATAACTTAGCACTAGGATCTTATGCAACTCTTTGAACTTGCTTATAGTGCACTGACGTCAAACGATATTGGAGATAAACTCCAATTGACGCATTGTCTCTTTGATGAAATTCAAAATACAGAACCAAACCTAAATCAATCCGAATCAATTAAAGAAATTACCACCCCAGGACGCCCCAACAAGCCTAAGTTAGTGAGTTACCAAACCACGCCAAAACGTGATCGATCCGACCTTGGTATGATTAAAACCATCCACTCCATTTGTCACATTGAATTTAATGCCATTAATTTGGCACTCGATGCCTTCTATCGATTCCAAACAATGCCAACACAATACTACGTGGACTGGGCTAAGGTTGCCCATGAAGAGGCTTTGCATTTCACCATGCTAAATGACTACCTTGAAGAATTAGGATACCAATACGGCGATTTTGATGCCCATAACGGCCTTTGGGAGATGACGGTTGAAACAGACTACGACGTACTTGCAAGAATGGCGCTAGTGCCAAGAGTGCTTGAAGCCAGAGGATTGGATGTTACTCCCAGTATTCAGATAAAATTTAGAAAATCAAAATTTATCAAAATGGCTGATATATTAGAAGTGATATTTCAGGATGAAATTGGTCACGTCAAAATTGGTAATTATTGGTATAAATACCTATGCAAAGAACGCAATCTTGAATCAATTAAAACCTTTGATTCTCTCATCAAAAAACACGTGGGTAAAAGCTTGCGTGGCCCATTTAATTGGGAGGCAAGATTGCTATCAGACTTTACTGAGGCGGAGCTTAATTACCTAGAGCACGCCAATAGGGAGCGAACTAACTAGCCTCATCCATTGCCTCGTTAGCAAGCAAATCGGCCATATCGTTTCCTGGATCACCGCTATGTCCTTTAACCCAATACCAAGTCACTTGATAGCTTTGATTAAGTTCGTCTAATTGCTGCCATAACTCGACATTTTTTACCGGTTTTTTATTAGCCGTTTTCCAGCCCTTAATTTTCCAGCCGCAAATCCAGTCATTAATTCCCTGGATAACGTATTTTGAGTCCGTGTATAAATCAACAGCAATATCTTTTGATTTCAGCGACTCTAAAGCCTTAATAGCCGCCGTTAATTCCATCTTATTATTGGTGGTGTTCTGCTCTGCGCCTTTGAGTTTTTTCTCTTTGCCATTGTAGCGCAACCACACACCCCAACCGCCTATCCCAGGGTTTCCGCGACAACCGCCATCGGTATAGATTACTATCCTATCCATAAAATTTAATTGTCCAAATTAATTTGCAGCCAATATTCCAATAAGGCCAT
>CAJXHL010000064.1 GCA_913054335.1 uncultured Gammaproteobacteria bacterium
TTTGCAACGGTTTTCCTAAATTACTTTTCTTTTATTTTGGGTGTTGCAAGTACGGTGTGAATCTAAGCTCTAAGTACTTAACAAGCCGAGTGACTAAGAAATTAAGCACCAAATAAATGACACCGGCAATAAGAAAGATTTCCACTGGTGTCCAGTATTTGGCAATAATATAGCGCGCAATACCAGTAACTTCCATCAATGTCACCGTGCTAACTAGTGAAGTACCTTTAACCATTAGGATCATTTCATTGCCATAGGCTGGCAGTGCCTGTCTAAAGGCAATTGGAAAAATGATTCTTCTGTAGAGCAACAAACCGCTCATACCCATAGCGCGTGCGGATTCAATTTGGCCAAATGGAACCGACTGTAAGCCGCCACGAATAATTTCCGCTGTGTAGGCGCCTGTATTTAACATTAATGCAAGTATGCCACACCAGTAGGCTTCTCTAAAAAAAGGCCAGAGAAAGCTTTCTCTAACAGCTTCAAATTGTGCCAAACCATAATAGATAAGAAATATTTGAACCAGTAATGGCGTTCCTCGAAAATAAAACACGTAAGAACGGGCAATCATATTGAGTGTGCGGCTATTTGAAATTCTCATCAACGCTACACCTATTGCTAAGCAAAAACCTAATGAGAGTGAAATAAATACCAGCTCAAGCGTTAATGGCACGCCTTTCAGCAAGACTGGCAAGTTGTCACACATTAAATTAAAGTTTAGCAACCCTTCTCTTCCCGGTAAGGCGTCGCACATTTGGAAGTAGTAATCAGAAATAGCCATCACTATGCCCTCCTCACGCCTTTATTGGCCCAATTTTCAGCACTATTAAGCGCTTGAGATGAGACTGTGGTTAAGACCAAATACAGTAAAGCGGCGGTGATGTAGAAAACAAATGGTTCGTGAGTCGAACCTGCGCCTATATGCGCTTGTCTCATTATCTCAACCAAGCCCGTGACCATGATTAGAGCAGTATCTTTTAAGGTTAATTGCCATACATTGCCCAAACCCGGAAGGGCATAACGCAGAACTTGTGGCACAAGCACTCGATGAAAAATAAGAAATTTATTCATGCCAACTGATTTAGCCGCCTCAACTTGGCCTTTTGGCACCGCTAAAAAAGCACCCCTGATGACTTCTGTAGAGTAGGCGCCTGAAATAAGCCCAACCGCTATAGCAGCAACAAGAAAAACAGGTAACTCGATGTATTGATCATAACCAAACACGCCTTTAGCAATACCCATTACAGCGTTATTTAAGCCAAAATAAAGTAAATAAATGACCAGTAATTCTGGAATGCCCCTAACAATTGTAGTGTAGGTATTACCAATACCTCTAACAAAACCGTTGTTGGACATTTTTGACATGGTGCCAAACACTGAAACAAACAAACCAATAGCCATAGCAGAAATACTGACCAAAACAGTCATTAGTGCACCTTTTAGCATTTCGTCGCCCCAGCCAGTGTCTCCAAATGCCAATAACTCAAAAAAGTCCATCACTAACTATCCTTCAAGGCTCGAGGCTAAAAATTGTTTTAGGCGCTCAGATTTTGGTGAATTGAAGACTTCATCAGGTGCGCCCTGCTCTTCAATATGACCGTTATGTAGAAACACCACTTTAGAGGCCACTTCTCGTGCGAAGCCCATCTCGTGAGTAACTACAATCATTGTTCGTCCTTCTTCTGCCAGTGATTTCATTACCTTTAACACTTCACCAACCAATTCTGGGTCGAGTGATGACGTCGGTTCATCAAATAATAAAATATCGGGATTGATCGCCAAAGCTCTGGCGATTGCCACCCTTTGTTGTTGTCCACCTGAGAGGCTTGATGGGTATTGGTTGGCTTTTTCAGTAATGCCAACTTTTGCTAATAACTCTAAACCTTGCTTGGTGGCCTCTGTTTTATTAATTTTTTGCACATGGATCGGCGCCTCAATGACATTTTGCAATACGGTCATGTGCGACCAAAGATTAAAGCTTTGGAAAACCATCGCCAATTTTGTCCTAATGCGATCAACTTGAGAATGATCGGTTGGCTGTGGTTGGCCTTTTTTGTCTAGGCCCATTTTGATTAACTCGCCATTAACCCAAACTTCGCCTGAATTTGGTGTTTCGAGTAAATTAATGCAACGCAATAAAGTGCTTTTTCCAGAGCCACTCGATCCGATGATGCAAATAACATCGCCTTGATTGGCTGTAAGTGAGACGTCCTTGATAACTTCAAGATCACCAAAAGATTTCACTAAATGTTTAATTTCTAAAGCGTTTGCCATTTTTTTCTCGCGTATTTCTATTTCTATTTTAACAAGCAGAGTGGTTTAATCTCTGTCTAAGTGGTTATTACTATTGATGCATAAAAAAGCGGCCAACAAATGTGACCGCTTTTTATAAAGATTTTCTCAATAATTACATTGAGATGTCTTTACCAAACCACTTAACAAAGTGAGCTGCTAATGTGCCATCAGCTCTTGCTTCATCGATGGCTTTATTAAACATTGCCTTAAGGTCAGTATCAGCTTGACGTAAACCAACACCAACACCTGGGCCAAATTGACCACCGCCTAATTTAGGTCCGAATAGAGATATCCTACTACCGGCGCTGGTTGCCATGAATGCCTCCATGGAGCCGGAATCCGATAGCGCAGCATCCAATCTTCCTGCCGCCAAGTCTAGCTCAAGGTTTAGTTGAGTATCATAAGTTCTAACAGTGACAGTATCACCCAGAACCTCTCTTACAAAGTTTTCATGAGTTGTTGAGCCTTGTACACCAATAACGCCACCTTTAAGGGCCGCTTTTAAAGCATCAATTTCAGCTGACTCACCTAGATCAAGGTTAACGGTTCCAGTAACACCACCTAATTTTTGAATGAGGATAGAGTTATTATGGGCTGCAAAAGAAGCAGGCTCTGTCGCATAGCCTTGTGAGAAGTCAATGACTTCCATTCTCTCGGCAGTAATTGACATACCCGCTATAATGGCATCGTACTTACCGTTCTGCAAAGCTGGAATAATACCGTCCCAATCTTGGGCTACTAAGATACAAGTTGCATTCATTCTTTCACATAAATCCTTGGCCAAATCGATTTCAGCACCTTCAAGTTCACCTGCGGCGTTTGTACCGTTCCACGGGGGATACGCACCCTCAGTACCAATTTTAATTGTTGACCATGCACCACCAAAGGCGCTTGTCGCCATTGAGACACCTAATACCGTCATCACTAATTTTTTGTTCATTTTTTTCTCCTTTTTATGAATAAATTATATTCTGTAAAAGCAATATAAAATCGCAATATCTTCTGCGATCGAAAGACTATACCATAAAAATTATCATTAATAAAGAGTTAACTCCTATAAAATCTGAAATGTTATATTTACACCTAGAGTGAAATACAAAAGCTCTCTGTAATGCAATTATTAACCCTATTGACTCCCAAAAATATGAGTAATTTTGATTCTGTTGTGGTTGGTGGTGGCCTAATTGGCGCTTCAATAGCTTATGGCTTAGCTCGATCCGGTCAAAGAGTTGCAATGTTCGATGAAGTCGATAACGCTATTCGAGCTGCAAGAGGTAACTTCGGCCTAATTTGGGTGCAAGGCAAAGGTGCCAACAATCCCTACTATGCCACTTGGACGCGCCAATCAGCAAAACAATGGCCTGACTTTAGCAGGGAACTTAAAGAGTTAACGGGCATTGATTTGGCTTTTGAGCAAAACGGTGGCTTTGACTTTTGCCTCAATGAAGTGGAATTTGCTGATCGGCAGATTATTATGGAAAAAATGACCGTTGATAGCGACGATGAGTTTAGTTACGAAATGCTTAATAATAGCCAGCTCAAACAAGTGCTACCAAATATTGGTCCAGCAGTCATTGGTGCATCTTTCAGCAAATGGGATGGGCATGTTAATCCACTGTATTTATTAAAAGCCCTTCACAAAGCTTTTAAGCAATTGGGCGGAAAGCTCTACATAAACCCTATTACTGACCTTCAACACCAAGGCAAAGCTTTTCAAGTCAGTACTGCAACAACTAATTATGCATGTGAAAAAGTGATTCTTGCTGCGGGTTTTTCTAATAAAACATTAGCACCAAAAGTAGGATTAAATGTGCCGGTATATCCACAACGTGGCGAGATCCTAGTGACTGAAAAAGTCAAGCCTTTTTTGCATCACCCTACGGGCTATGTACGCCAAACGCAAGATGGCGGTTTATTGCTGGGTGACTCTCATGAAGACGTTGGCTTTGACGAAGGCACTAATATTAATGAAATACAACAAATTGCTAAGCGAGCAATTACAATTTTTCCATACCTAGATAGCGTCAAGATCATTAGGGCTTGGAGTTCACTGCGTATACTAACAAGGGATGGACTGCCTATTTATGATCACTCAGAGTCTTGTCCAGGGGCTTATGCCCTTTCTTCTCATTCTGGTGTGACTTTGGCTGCAGTTCATGCGCTTGATGTTGCATCTTGCATTGCCAAAGGTGACTCCCTGTCTCCGTCACTCACATGCTTTAGTGCAAAGAGGTTTGATGTTTAGATCAATCAACAACAATCAGTCTGAATTGATAACTATTTACTTTGAGGGTAAGGCGCTGAGAGTGCAAAAAGATCTTAATGTAGCTACCGCCTTACTTGAGGCTGGCATTAGCAACTTTAGAGAGACGACTATAAAAAACGAAAACCGCGGACCTTATTGTATGATGGGCGTGTGCTTTGATTGTCTAATCAACATTGATGGTATGGACAACCAGCAATCGTGCATGGTTAAAGTCAGTGACGGCATGAAAATCAATCGCCAAATAACTAGAAACACCAGCCAAGATGAGCAATAACGAATACGACATAATCATTATTGGTTCTGGCCCTGCAGGCATCAGTGCTGCGACACTTGCCGATCATCACAAAGCTCGAGTATTGGTTTTAGATGAGAACTGTGCGCCAGGTGGGCAATTATATCGGGCCATAGAAAAAAATCAAAAAAATGACAATGAGTGGCTAGGTCAGAGTTACCAAGACGGCTTGCCTCTGGTTGAGGCTTTTAGAGAGAGCCATGTTAACTATCAGCGCTCGGCAAAAGTTTGGCATTTGTCCAACGATAAAGTAGTTCATTACTCTGTCAATGGTAAAGCGCATGCAGCAAAGGGCAGACAAATACTGATAGCTACAGGTGCCCAGGAGCGCCCTTTTCCGATACCAGGCTGGACACTGAATGGCGTAATGAGCGCAGGTGCTGCACAAATTCTATTAAAAGAATCTGGTGTTGTTTGTGAAAACGCTGTGTTTGTTGGTACAGGTCCTCTGCTTTATTTAATAGCGCATCAATATATCTCAGCTGGAATTGCTATCAAAGCCATTATAGATACCACGCCAAGAGGCAATTATCTACGCGCCATTAAATATGTCTTCGGAGCACTAGGGAGTATTAAAAACATTCTTCAGGGTTGGCGCTGGAAGCGAGAAATTATCAGATCTGGCACTCTCTATATTTACAATATTAGCGATGTGAAAATAAACGGTGTCAATTCCGTAGTAAGCGTTGAGTATTGCCAAAAAGGTAAATGGAAAAACATCGATTGTAAGTATGTATTTCTTCATCAAGGAATTACGCCAGAGATCAACACCAGTCTTTCTGCTGGATGTAATAAGAGTTGGAATGAGCGACAAGCCTGCTGGACAATCGATATTGATCAATATGGTCAATCAAGCGTTAAGGGCATTTCTATTGCTGGCGATGCAAGCTCAATAGCCGGAGGTGTTGCCGCGGCACAAAGGGGCTCAATTGCAGCGCTTAATATGCTTTGCAATATTGATATTATCTCAAGCAACAATAGAGAGGTATTTTCAAAACCCTTTAAAAGGAAATTAAATGCGGAAATGGCTGCAAGGCCATTTATAGATACGTTATTTAGACCCCATTCGCGCTATCGTGTGCCGACCAGTAGCAATACAATCATATGTCGCTGCGAGGAAGTAACATTGGCCCAAATCCAAGAATCAATAGCCTTAGGCTGTAAAGGCCCAAGTCAGCTGAAAAGCTTCACACGCTGTGGTATGGGGCCTTGTCAGGGTAGACTTTGCGGTCTAAGTGTTAGTGAAATACTTGCAAAAGAGTTGAGGGTTAGCGCAAAACAGATAGGTTATTACAAAATTCGCCCACCAATCAAGCCCGTTACTTTGGGTGAATTGGCAAGCCTTGACGAAGCTTAATTTTGAAACACCCTAACAAGGCCGGCAGCCTTGTGTTTGGTTTCTGCCAGTTCTCTCTCTGGAACTGAGTCATATACAATACCTGCCCCAGCCCTGAAAGTAAGTGTTTTTCCCGTTTGCACAAAACTTCTAATTAAGATATTAAAATCGATCTTTCCATCCTGACTGATATAGCCTAATGAGCCTGTGTAAGCCCCTCTTGACATTTGCTCTAATTCGCTGATAATTTGCATGCATCTTACTTTTGGACATCCGGTAATCGTGCCGCCCGGAAACAACGCTCTAATTAAGTCTTTAACACCAACACCCTGCCTAACTTTGCCTTTGATATTAGAAACAATATGATGGACATAAGGATAAGTCTCAAGTGTCATTACTTCATTGACATAAACACTGCCGTATTCACACACTCTACCCATATCGTTACGTTCTAAATCAAGCAGCATAATATGTTCTGCCTGCTCTTTAGGGTGATTGATCAAATGCTGCTTTTGAGCTTCATCTTCATCGCCCACACCTCGGGGGTGGGTGCCAGCAATCGGTCGGGTTTGCACAACGCCATCTTTCACACTGAAGAGTCTTTCTGGTGAGGACGAAATAATTGAAAAGTTTTGGTATTGAATGAGTGCCGAGAAAGGTGCTGGATTGGCCATTCTAAGTGCGTCATAGATAACAGCAGAATCCATTTCTTCATCCAGCTCATATTGCCATTGTCTGGACAGGTTGACTTGGAAAACATCGCCAGCCATGATGTAGTCCCGAGAAGACTTAACACCACTGACAAACTTATCCTCATTTTCTTGAGTTAATTCACCAGAAATCTGGGTTTTTGGAATGGTTTTAATGGCATCAATGTCTGCCAAAATCTGATCAATGCGCTGTTGAGAATTGTACTGATCAACAAGATAATAAACTTCTTCTTGATGATCCACAACGATGGCACAAGGCACTTCCACTGCATAAGCAATTGGTAAATCAGAAGTGTGCAACTCATCTTTTAGAATCGGTTCTATTTGTCCAATTAGTTCGTAGGAAAGGTAGACAAACCAGCCACCAGAAAATGGTAAATCTGACGGTTGTGAGTCACCGTCTATTTTAGATTCTAACTCAGAGAGGAAATTGAAATCAGAAAAGTCATTAAGGACAATATTTTGTCCTGGGAAGGCAAACAATATTGAATACCGATTGATGTCGTTATGATGGACACTTTCTAACAGAAAAGGATAGCGCTCTTTGTTGTGATAACAAAGAGCAGCCAAATCTAGCGCAGTAATTTCTTGTACTAACATCTTGAGGCCTTTGCACAAATAGTTTTTGGATTTGATATTAGGATTTCTCTCATTTTACAAGGCATAATTTTTGAAACTCTACTTGTTGTATAGTGATGAAATTTAACGATGGCAAATGAGAGAAATCCCTTATCCCAAAGGGCTGAACCTAAAAAAGCTAAAAACAGCACAAAAATACTTATCAATAGCTGAAGCTATTGATTGCAAATTATTACACTGTTTTTATTCATTTTTAGCGCTCAGCAAATTCTAATACTATTTATGTAAAGGCCTCACATTAAGACTCGGAAGTTAATGCTTGAAGCTTTTTGAGCTTGTCCTCGGCTTTAGTATGCAAACTGTGTGTCGGAAACTTATCCAGCATTTCAGAAAGCATTATTTTTGCAGCTTCCACTTCACCTAATTCAACTAAAGCTTGTGCAAGCTCATACATGGAGTTAGCAAACTTTAGATGCAGCGGATTTTCTTGCTGAAATTTAACAAAAATTACTTTGGATTCACTGTAAGACTTTTTGGCAAAAAAAGCCCTGCCTAGCCAATATTGCGCGTCTGCAACATTCTTATAATCGGGGTAGATTGTTAGGTAGTCTTGAAACAGTTTGATCGCTGTATCGTGAGCGCCAAAAATGAGCTGCTTTCTGCCATCGGCATACAGTGTTGACGCTTTATCTTCGTTTTCTTTTTTAGTGACGATAACTTTTTCAATGATTTTATTGGTCATGTCAACCTCAAGCATTGTAAAAAGCTCTTTTATTTGTTGATCGGTAATTTTTTGCGCTTCTTGTAATAACTCAATTTGATTTTTTAATGTGTTATTCACATTAACCAGTTGGTTTATCTCTTGGAGCATCCCAAGGATCGCTGCATCAACATTAATAGAGGCTTCGTCCGCTTGGGTGGCGGACGAAAGACAAATTAGAATAGATGAAAAACTAAGGGCGAAAAACTTTCTCATTGATGTTTACTGCTAATTTAAGAAAGCTCTCCTAGTGTTATTTTTGATAAATAAATTCAACACGGCGGTTTTTCTGCCAACCTTCCTCATCGTGAGTAAAGGCAACTGGTTGTTCTTCGCCAAAACTAACCACCTCTATTCTGTTCTCAAGTCCATACAAACCTAGCACTTCTTTAACGCTTAGAGAGCGGTTTTCACCCAAGGCGAGGTTGTATTCTCTTGTACCTCTTTCATCCGCGTGACCTTCCAAGCGTAAAAATAATTTAGGATTGTTCATCATAAAATTAGCATGCTCGATAATGATTTGTGTCGCTTTTTCGTC
>CAJXHL010000065.1 GCA_913054335.1 uncultured Gammaproteobacteria bacterium
AAATTAAATAGCTTGCAACTCTTCTAAGTTCCAACGTGGTCGAATGGCAATTTCATAACCATCATTGGCTTGCCCTGCCATTAGACGGTAATGGCCGGCAAGCGCTATCATGGCACCATTATCGGTGCAAAATTCATGTTCTGGATAATGCACATCGACTTTTAATTTTTCGCCCATTTGATCGAGAACTTGTCGCAGCGAAGTATTGGCGCTAACGCCGCCAGCAACAACGAGCGTTGAAAAACCCGTTTGCTCTAAAGCGCGACGACACTTAATCATTAAAGTCTCTGTAGCTGCCACCTCAAATGCCTTGGCAATATTGGCCTTTTCATCGGGGTGTTTGGTAAGAGTGTTTCTAGCAAATGTCTTTAGACCACTAAAACTAAAATCAAGCCCTGGTCGGTCGGTCATCGGTCGTGGAAAGTTAAATCGGCCTTGCTCACCCTCGACGGCAAGCTTTGCCAAGGCTGGACCGCCGGGATAACCGAGACCTAAAATTTTCGCCGTTTTATCAAAAGCCTCACCAACGGCGTCATCCAGTGACTCACCTAGAATTTTGTAATCACCAATGCCGCCCACTTCCACCAGCAAGGTATGGCCACCAGAGACTAGCAACGCAACAAAGGGAAATTGCGGCTTGATTTGTGCCAAAAGTGGCGCCAATAAATGCCCTTCCATATGGTGCACACCAATTGCAGGAATATCCAAACCCCATGCAAGGCTCTGCGCAATAGAGCTACCAACCAGTAAAGCGCCGGCCAATCCAGGCCCTTGCGTATAAGCAATACCGGTTAGATCTTGTCTTGTTAAATTGCTTATCTTTAGTGATTCTTTGATAAGCGGTATCGCTCTTTGAATGTGATCTCTCGAGGCAATTTCCGGCACCACGCCACCATATTCAGCATGAATCTCAACTTGGGAGAAAAGTGTATGAGAGAGTAAACCGGCTTCAGAGCTGTATATCCCTATGCCGGTTTCATCACACGAGGACTCAATGCCAAGGGTGACAAATGGCTTAGTGCTCACCAGCCGTTTCACCCAAATAGACTTTTTTAACGTCTTCGTTTGAAAGAATTGTTTCTTTATTGCCTTCGGCTATGATCTGGCCAGAGTGCATGACATACGAATGATCGCAGGTATCAAGCATCTCGCGATAATTGTGATCGGTAATCAAAACACCAATACCCTTATCCCTAAGTTGGTAAATAATCTTTTGAATATCGCCAACCGAAATTGGATCGACTCCAGCAAAAGGTTCATCAAGCAAAATAAACTTTGGCTCCATCGCCAAAGCTCTAGCTATCTCAACCCTTCTACGCTCACCACCCGATAAACTGATGCCTTTAATATGACGAATGTGGTCAACACGGAACTCCGTCAACAGCTCTTCTAGTCGATGTTTTCGCCGACTTGAAGGAAGTGCCCTATTGAGCTCCAAAACCGCCAGAATATTATCCTCAACCGTTAGCTTGCGGAAAATAGAAGGTTCTTGCGGCAAATACCCCAAACCCAATCTGGCGCGCTTATGCATCGGCATATGACCAACCTTGTGGTGATTAATAAATACCTCACCCATATCCGACCTAACAAGACCACAAGCAATATAGAAACAAGTGGTTTTACCCGCACCATTCGGGCCAAGAAGACCAACAATTTCACCGCCATCAACAGCAAAAGAAACGTCGTTTACAACCTCTCGTTTCGCATAAGTTTTGCTGATATTTTTAACTTCTAATCTATTGTTCGCCATCTATTTTTCTATGGTTTTGTGGGTGGTGACATCTTACCCTAAATAGCCCACTATTGATCAATTTGATAGTTTCTGACAACACCAAGTTTTTTATTTTCAAGGCATTTTGTGAAGACATAGTTATTCATATGTCAAGTCAAAATAACGAAGAAAGTAAAGACTTGGCTAGGTCCCTTTGGGTAAGGCTTAAGGCTATTATCCACTTTGTTAAACTTTTGGTTATTAACTATAGCTAGTCACTGCCAAGCTTGCCTAGTGGCTAATAGTCTTAAACCTTACAGATTTTAACAAACTGATCAATAGTGGGCTAAATATAGCTTATATGCTCAGAGCTATATAGAGTTTCGACGCCATTTTTGCTCGATATGAGTAATGCGCCTTTATTGCTCACACCGATCACCTCACCATCAAATGGGTTATTTTCTCGCTCTACTTTTGCTCGCCGACCCTTGAGCATGTCATGGGCTGTCCACTCCTGCTGAAAAGAATCAAAACCCGTTTGCTCGAAACGCTTAATATAAACAAGAATAGTGTTGATGACAGTAGCGGTTAACACTTTAATATTCGCCACATCATCACTAATTGTCGTCAAATCGGTCCAAGGGGTTTCACAATCAAGATTTTCACCCAATGCGTAATTAACCCCCACTCCAATAACAACCGACTGCTGATCATAATGCAATTGATTTTCAAGCAATATTCCCGAGAGTTTTTTATCGCTAAAATAAATATCATTCGGCCATTTAATGCCTAATTTTTCAATAGAACAGGCCTCTTTAAGGCTTTTCACAATTGCCAGCGCGACAACTAAGCTCAAGCCACTAAGATCACAACGTGCATCAAAATTTTGGCGGATTGAAAACAACACACTACCGTCTTTTTGACTACACCACTCTCGACCGTGCTGGCCCTTGCCCTTAGTTTGTTCACGCGCAATGCATAATTGGGTAACCTCGCTAAAGGGCTGGCTTAGCAGGTAATCGTTTGTACTCTCTATGGAGTCAAAAAATACACAATCTACCTTCTGATGAACAAGGCTTGCTATAGTAGAATAATCGACCACGTCACCAGAAATAGTATCAATGAAAATGCTACTGCAGCAGACGCCACATCTTTGGCAAAGCCAGAAAGTTCATGCTTCTCAGTGCCAATTCGATCAACTACCGCTTCAACGGCCGAATTAAGCATTTCAACAATCAGCACAACAAAGATAGGCGCAATTAACAACACTTTTTCAATCGATGATTCACCAAGAAAATAGCCTAACGGCAATAGGACAACTGCAAGCCACACTTCCAACCTAAAGGCGGCCTCTGACTTGTAACAAGCCTTAAAGCCTTGAGTTGAATATTTGCAGGCTGAAAGCATTCTTTTGATTTGTGATTGTTGACTTTTATTGCCCATAGGATTCATTGTGCCAAATGACGAGTATCGATGGCTAAGTTGCAATACTTTGTTAAAATGTTACTAATGATTTTACAACAAATAGTATTAAGTCGTTTAATATGAAAATTGCTCTCGGTGTTGAATATTTAGGCACTCACTTTCACGGCTGGCAAATACAAAAATCTGGCATTAGAACCGTTCAATCAGTTGTTGAGACTGCACTATCAACGGTTGCTAATCATCCTGTTCGTGTTTATTGCTCTGGCAGAACCGATGCTGGCGTTCACGCCAAAGAACAGGTTATTCATTTTGAAACCGAAGCGGTTCGCGAAAGCAAAGCTTGGCTATTTGGTGGCAACGTTAACCTACCATCCGATGTTAATTTCACTTGGGTCAAAAAAGTTGGCGACGACTTTCACGCACGCTTTAATGCCTACGCCAGAGCCTATGAATTCAAAATTCTCAACCACCCCGTGCGCTCAGCACTAAAAGCTGATTCACACCTCTGGGAGCCGAGACCACTTGATATTGAAAAAATGCAGGAAGCTGCGATTTTGCTATTGGGTGAACATGATTTTTCTTGTTTTCGTGATAGCCTTTGCCAAGCCAAATCACCCATCAAGACCATTGAATATCTAAACATCACAAAACATGATGGCACTGTTTTGCTAGAAGTCAAAGCCAATGCATTTCTGCATCACATGGTTCGCAATATTGTTGGTACACTTCTCAAGGTCGGCAGGGGTGAGCGAGATATTAGCTGGGTGCAAGATGTGCTGGATAGTAAAGACAGGCGCAAGGCAGGGCCAACAGCCGAGCCCCAAGGTCTATATTTTGTTAAAGCTTTCTACACAGACCTCTAAAGACCATTGCAAAATTGATTTTAGGATGGGGTTTGGGGAAGGGTGAAAATTTTAAAGTTTTATAAACCATTGATTTTAACACCCTTCCCCAATTTAAAGAATTGTCGGAGTTGTTGCAAAATAGCGCCATGCACTATTTTTCAACAATCTCTTCTAGCGACCGATGAGATGCCTTAGTGGGCTATCAAACTCTGCCTCAGGATCGCCAATTTCCCTCCATGCATAGCGCAACGCCTCTACGCGTCGTTGGAAGAAGCGATTTTGTCCTACTCTATCCTTGAAACCCGCCTTCTCTAAAATAGCGTCCAGACCCTCAATTCTTGCAAATAGAATTTCAACGCCTGACTCCGAGCATGACTCAACCAGATTCAATAAGACTTCTTCACCACTGGCATCAATTTGATTAATTCCTGCAACATCAACAATAATGTAGCGCAAATGTTCACGATTATGTGCAATCAATTCCAGCATTTTCGTTTCAAAGTATGCAGCATTTGCAAAGTATAAAGAGCCACTATATTTCACCAGACTAACAACTTTGCAACCCTCAAGATTGTTCTCCACCGCACTAACAAGAATACTAGATCCCTCACGTGCAGAGAGTTCACTAAAGTTGGGTTGCATTGTGCGGTATAGAAATAAGCCCAGTGAAAGAATCACACCGAAAGCGATGCCGTTTTCTAAATGCGGTGCAGATATTAAAGTCAAAACAAAAGTGAGTAGACCAACAATCGCATCATGCTTTTCAATTTTCCACGCATGCCATATCGGGCTGAAGTTAATCAGATGAAACACAGCCATCATAATCACCGCAGCGAGAGTTGCCTGAGGCAGGTGATATAGCAATGGCGTTAACCACAATAGCATAATGCCTACAATTAGCGCTGTAATCACTGAGGAAAATCCGGTGATGGCGCCAGCCGATGCATTGACAGAGGTGCGTGAGAATGAACCCGCAACTGCATAACCCTGAAAAAAGCTCGAGGTGATATTAGCCAGTCCTTGACCGATCAACTCTTGGTTAACATCAAGCCGCTGCTTGGTTTTGGCAGCCATTGATTTCGCCACCGAGATAGCCTCCATAAAGCCAATTAATGAAATAATAACGGCAAAAATGAAAAGTGAGCCCATGGCTTTAAGGTCAAAGCTTGGCACTTTAAAGCTAAAGACGCTATCCATATTAATCGATGAGACAATAGCGCCCCCCATAGATTCGTAGCCAACAACCCAAGACACCAATATAGAAACAACAACGACAGCTAAAGTGCCAGGAATTTTTGCATAAAAGTGCTTTAATACCAACATAGTTAAAAAAGCCAATGCAGACATCATTAACGTAGGAATGTGAACATAATCTAATGCAGCATCAATCAAGCGCCATAGGGTTTCGTAATTTTGATCGGCATTACAAATGGCATGCATAGCACTGCTTCCTGTTTGTTCCAGTCTTTCAAGCAATGTCAGAGGTTGACAGGCCACATTCCAGTCAGTATCTGAAGTGCTTATCACTCGAATGCCAAAAATTTTATGTAATTGGGAAACACTGACAATAATCGCTGCAGCATTGGTAAAGCCATTCACCACAGGGTGTGAAATAAAATTGATGACAAAGCCAATTCTTAGGATACCGAGCATGAATTGAAACAAGCCCACAATCAATGCCAAAAGTGCTGCGTACACTGCGTAGCTGCTCGGATCGGTCGCCAAATCGCCAAGTGCTGCTGCGGTTAGTAGGGAAACAATCGCAACCGGTCCCGTGCTAAGCTGCCTTGATGAACCCATCAGTGCGGCAATCATCACTGGCAAGAAAGAGGCATATAAGCCATACTGAGGGCCAAGGCCTGCTAGCTGCGCATAAGCCATTGATTGCGGCACCAACACCAGGGCAACGGTTGCGCCGGCGATAGCATCTGCCTTTAATACCTCAGGATTTTTTAACTCTTTAATCCATAATAAAAAAGGAAAAATTTTGGTAATCCAACTCATCAAATACGCTTTTAAAAGAAAGTGCCTTTGGTCTTTTGCCACTTGGGCATTGACTAAAAAGGATTCTATTACAATATCGAGCCAATCAAGTGTCTATTTGAGTGAATAGTCGCAAATTAGACTAAACTCATAAAAAAAAACACAGGTCCATGCAATTGCTCTTGAATGTTATGATAATGCCAAATATAATGAGCAGCAATTATGGACGTATCAGAATTATTAGTAAACAACAGGCTTTGGGCGCAAAAAGTCTCCGAAGAACAACCGGATTTATTTGCCACCCTTGCAAAACAACAATCACCAAAATACCTTTGGATCGGCTGCTCTGATAGCCGTGTACCCGCCAATGAGATTGTAGGGCTAATGCCCGGACAATTGTTTGTTCATCGAAACGTTGCCAACCTAGTGAAGCATGTTGACTTTAATTGTCAATCGGTCATTCAATACGCGGTCAACGTATTGCAAGTAGAAAACATTATCATCTGTGGTCATTACGGCTGTGGTGGCATCAAAGTTGCAATGGAAAATACCAATGCAGGTATTAGTGATTACTGGTTGCGCTCAGTTAAAGACCACTTCTGGTTCAACCAAAAAGAATTGAAAAAACTCGATTCAGAAGAAGATCGCCTAAATCGCATGTGTGAAATTAATGTTATCAGGCAAGTGTCCAATTTATCCCGAAGCAAAATTGTGCAAACCGCATGGCAACGCGGTCAACAACTACAGGTACATGGCTGGATTTACAGCGTACTTGATGGTGTCATTCACGACCTTAAAGTAGACAGACACGGCTTTAAAGACGAAGAAGATATTTACGAACCCGACGAACAAGCCTTGTAATCTAGCCGTTTCTTATCTATATTCTAAAGCACGCAATTCTAACTTAACAACCAATCGAAAACCTTGTGCGCCTTGGCACTAATCAACATCTGTGGGATTGCTTTCTCGATTGTATACACTCAGACAGTGCTCCCAGAAAAACCTCGAGTGACTTTTACTCAATTAGCGATTTTGTTGTAGGGCGTCTTCTTTTTCAGTACTTTTGCTAGACGAGTAGAAAAAGTGCCAAGTCCTCAAGAAGAAAATCTTTGATTTTCGAAAAAGGATTTAAAGTCTTTTAAAAAATATTGGAAATTTTCATTATGAAGCTGTTAGAAGCCAAAATTTTCAATAAATACCTTATAAATGCCATTTACAGGCTAAAAAAAGCCTAATTTTAGCTATTTATCATTAAAAAACAATGCGTTGCAGGTGTCTTATCAAAATTTCAGAAATAATGATAATGGAGAGATTTAAGCGTTTTTAATACTTCTTAATAGTGAAATATCAATACTTTGCAGTCTAATCGCTATCTAATGTCGTTTTGTGTCTGCTGCCACTTTGTCCATTACAGCAAATAATACACCAGAAATCACAAACGCCATATGAACGACAACTTTCCACTTAACATTATTGACATCACCCTCTAACATTTGTTCAGGCATGTTCATAAATGTTTTCAATAAATCAATGGCAGAGATCGCCACAATAGCACTGATCACTTTTAGCTTTAACCCAGAAAAATCGAGCTTACCCATCCACTCGGGGCGATCTTTATGATCCGCAACATCAATTTTAGAAACAAAGATTTCATAACCACTAAAAATAATCATCAACAGCAAACTTGCTACCAAGCACATGTCGATTAAAGCGAGAATGCCAATAACCATATCGCTCTCAGAAGTAACAAACACTTGATCAGTCAAATGCCACAATTCTTGTGCAAATTTAATAAATAAGAGCACAATACTTAGCACCAAGCCCAAATAAAACGGTGCTAATAACCATCGACTACCAAAAATAGTTGATTCTATTGTGTTTTCTATTTTTTCTCTTATCATGCTCATACTTCAAAATTCAGTTTTTCATTGATAACAACCTGCTACTATAGCTACTTTGAGCTAAAACGCTTCATCCCAATCGACAGTTATTAGTCTTTGTTCACGATTGAGTGAAACCAAAAATGGCTCGATATAAGGCACCCAATGTTCTTTCTCTCCTTTGACGACGAGAACGTCATTGGCACCTGTGGCAACCATATTATCAACGATCCCTAATTCAACATTGTCCAAGTTAACTACTCGCATACCGGTCAACTCGTGCCAATAAAGCTCTTCATTGTCGAGTTCTGGTAATTGGGATTTCTTTATGTAAAGCTCCAAGCCTAAAAGAGATTGCGCTTGTTCACGATTGTCAATCGCTTTGACGTGAGCAACAATGGTTTTCGATTGTTCACGGCCATTGGTGATTTCAATCGTCTTCCACTGGTCTTTGTCGAGATACCACCAAGGCTGGTAGTTAAGGATATTACTTCGTGGCTCGGTGTGGGAAAAGATTTTTATCCAGCCCCTAACACCAAAAAAGCCATTGATCTTTCCAACCAACAGCTTTTCATCGTTTTGTTCTGACGTGGGGGACAGAGAACTACTCAGCAGCTTTGTCTTCTGCTGGCGCTTCTTCGCTTGGCTGTTCAGCTGACACTTCCTCTGCAGGAGTTTCTTCCGCCTCTGCCTCA
>CAJXHL010000066.1 GCA_913054335.1 uncultured Gammaproteobacteria bacterium
AATCAATATGGCGCGTCCGAGGTGATTCGAACACCCGACATTTGGCTTCGGAGGCCAACACTCTATCCAGCTGAGCTACGGACGCAGTTAATTGATAAACAATATTTAGCGTGATGATTGGTTTTCATGGCTGACAAATCAAAAAATGCTTTATGAAAGCCCTAGCGTACAAAAGTATTCTATTTTAATCAATACCACCACTTGGGGGCATTTAAAAAGGTCTTTGGATTGAGAATAATATCAAAAGAAAAACAAAGTACAATGGAGCGCTTGGACTAAATCTTACCTTTTTTTTGTTGTGCAAACTTTTATTATGACATTATTTAACACCTTATTTCGAGTGCCTTTCTTACTCGTATTTTTATTATTATCAACCACTTCTAAAGTTAGTCTGGCTGAAGAAGGCTACAACCCACTACATTCCCCAGATTTTTTTGATGAGTTAAATGCTTTCACCGTTATTTACACACAAATCAAACAGCTTTATGTTGAGGAAATTGATGATAAAACGATGTTTCAAAATGCCATTCAGGGATTGGTCGATGGCTTAGATCCTCACTCAAGCTATCTAAATCCGAAAGACCAGACCAACTTAATTGAAAGCACAATTGGGCAATTTGGTGGTCTAGGAATTGTTATTTCAACCCAAGGGGATTTGATTCAAATAATCTCACCAATAGATGACACCCCTGCTTATCGTGCGGGGCTTCAAGCTGGAGACATTATCTTAAAAATTGATGCTCAACGTGTCAGGGATATCAACCTCGAAGAAGCGGTTAAATTAATGCGCGGAAAGCCTGGAACCAAAGTAAAGCTCACGATTATTCGTTCTGATAAAGCCCCTTTTGTTCTTGAAATAACTCGGGAAATTATTACCATTACCTCTGTTAAAGGATTTTTACTCGATAAAGGCATTGCTTATATCAGGGTTTCAGATTTCCAGGTACAAAGTGCAAAGTTACTGAAAGAAGTGCTGGCGAAATTAACCGATCAAAATGGTGCAAAGATTGGCTCATTAATTCTTGACTTAAGAAATAATCCTGGGGGAGCGCTGGTCTCAGCAATTGATATTGCAAATTTATTCATTGATACAGAGGGGACTGTTGTTTACACTGAAGGCAGAATTAAAAGCTCTAATATCAACTTCCCAGCTAAACCGGGTGACATTATCAGCGGTGCAGCTATTGTTGTGCTAATGAATGAGGGTTCTGCTTCAGCTTCTGAAATTGTTGCAGGCGCTCTACAAGACCATAATCGTGCCATTATTATGGGTACTACTTCTTTTGGTAAGGGCTCTGTCCAATCAGTGATTGACCTGCCAGATGGCTATGGTCTTAAATTAACCACAGCGCGTTATTACACGCCTTCAGGTAGGTCCATTCAAGCCAAGGGTATCATCCCGGATATTCAGCTTGAAAACATCACTTTATACGATCCTGAGGATACTGTGGATTTGGGCTCACTTGAAAAAGATTTAAAAGGCCATCTGTCGGTTGAAGATCCGAGCCAATTATCCGAAGAAGAGGTTATTCGAACTCAAGATGAAATAAAAGAAAACCAAGATAAAGAAATAATTTCCTTTCTTAAAAAAGACTATTTTGTACACGAGGCAATGAATTTATTGAAAGCTTTGTCAATTTTAAACAGTAAATAATGGCAAAAGTTTTAGCAATTGCAAATCAAAAAGGAGGTGTCGGCAAAACAACAACTGCTGTTAACTTGAGTGCTTCTCTTGGTTTCTTGGGTAAGCGCGTACTACTGATTGATTTAGACCCGCAAGGAAATGCCACAATGGGTTGTGGGGAGAATAAATACGATTTGAAATTTAGCGTTTGTGAACTGCTGTTGGGGGAATGCCGCTTAAGCGATGCCATTATCAGCCCTGAGGCGGTTTTAATTGATCTTATCGGCTCAAACACTAACTTGGTTGCTGCTGAAGTTGCCCTTCTAAATGGCCAAGACAATGAAAGCCAATTAAAGGTTTTAATTAAACCAATATTGAACGACTACGATTTCATTATCATCGATTGCCCTCCTTCGCTTAATATGCTGACGATTAACGCGTTTACGGCAAGTGATGGCATACTGATTCCCATGCAATGTGAATATTATGCGCTTGAAGGCTTGAGCTCTCTTCTCGAGACGATTAACAAAATAAAAACCACCACCAATCCAAAACTTGATATTTTTGGCATTTTAAGAACGCTTTACGACTCTCGAAATAATTTATCCAACGAAGTTTCCCTTCAACTTTCTCAACATTTTTCAGACAAACTGTTGAAAACCATCATTCCTAGAAATGTAAAATTGGCTGAAGCGCCTGGATTCGGTCAATCTATTATTGACTATGATCCTGCCTCAAAAGGAGCCGTTGCTCACCTTGCGCTTGCAGACGAAATAATGCAAAGAACCCAATAACCATTATGGCGAATAAATCTAAACTTGGAAGAGGTCTGGACATTCTACTGGGCCAGTCGATTGAAAGCCCAGTCCAGGCTCGTTCTGGTGACTTGTTGATTCAAATGAAACTCGATCAATTGCAGCGCGGTCAATTTCAGCCGCGCTCGAAATTTAATGAATCAAAGCTTGATGAGCTGACGCAATCCATTGCCTCTCATGGTGTTATACAGCCGTTAGTTGTTAGACAAATATCGCCAAATCAATTTGAGATTATTGCTGGTGAACGTCGTTGGCGCGCTGCCAAACAAGCAGGGCTTAACGAAGTGCCAGTTGTTGTTAGAGATATTGACGACCAGGTTGCCTTGGCCATTGCTTTAATTGAGAATATTCAAAGAGACTCTTTAACACCAATTGAAGAGGCAAAGGCGCTCTCAAGACTTATTCAAGACTTCAAGATGACACACGAGGAGGTTTCTCAAGTAATCGGAAGATCTCGCTCAGCCGTGAGTAATTTACTGCGTTTGTTAAAATTGAGCGATGCAGTTAAGGTGCTACTAGAAAACGGCGAGATTGAAATGGGCCATGCGCGCACATTGCTACCCCTGCCTAAAGACCTACAAATCAAGCTGGCGCAAGAAGTTGCTATTAGAGAACTGTCCGTTAGGCAAACAGAGGTGTTGGTTAGACAAGCGCTTAACCCAAATCCAAAAAATATCAATAAAATCAGTCCTCAGTGGTTAGAGATGACAGAATCCCTTTCTAAAAGGCTCAACTCAAAAGCCGAAATCAAACCCGGTAAGGGTGATTCAGGAAAAATTATTATTCATTTCGATTCTAAAGAATCGTTGACCGATATTTTCAAAAAGATTAGTAACAAGAGGGCTTTACTAATCAAAACCACCGATTCTTGAGAATTGCATGGTATTGTAATTCCAATCCCAGTGCATCCAAACGCCAACTGCCTTGCCAAGGATGTAATCCTCTGGCACAAACCCCCAAATTCTTGAATCACTACTGTGCGCTCTGTTATCTCCCATGACAAAATAATGGCCTTCGGGAACTGTTGTTTGAGAAAGTTTTGGAGAGTGTCCTAGAGGGTGAAGCAATATATCATGCTCGCCGCCCTCAATAAGCTCTTTTACATGGCGATAACCGCTCATAGATTTTCCAGAATCAACACCTTGATAGCTGCCTATTTTTTCATAGTTGATAGCCTCTCCATTAATCAAAAGCTGGTCTTTAGAGTAAGCTAGCGTGTCACCAGGTAGTGCAACAACTCGCTTAATGAAGTCAACACCAGTGTAGGCAGAGCTTTTCTCATAATTGGGGTATCTGAAAACGATAATATCCCCTCTTTCGGGTTTGGAAAATTCGAGTATTTTATAATTTAGTATGGGCAATCTAAGGCCATAGTCAAACTTATTTACTAAAATAAAATCTCCAGTAAGTAGTGTTGGCATCATTGAGTTTGAGGGGACTCGGAATGGCTCAAAAACGAAGCCACGGAAAACTAATACCAATAAAAGCACTGGGAAAAGCTCAATGGACCATCGGACCATAATAGGTCTATGATTGTAGGTTTCTGATTTTGAAAACTTTAAAAAGCAAACAAAATAGAAAAATCTAGCCAAAGCCGATTTTTTTTCTGTTGGTTGGGTATCACTATTTGCTCGATTCTTGGAGAGAAAAACTAAATCAAACAAAACAATAATAATAGCCAATACCATCGCCAAGAATAACCAAGTTAAAACATCCCAAGCAAAAAAAGGCACGGCTTTTTCAATCGTCATATTAACTTCTCTTTTTATCTAAAAATTGTATTATAAAGTGGTTGTTCAAGCGTTTTTTTTATTTGATTTAACATTTGGGCTGTCAGGGTGGATTAAAAAACTTCTCGAATATTTAAGCCAATTTTATTTGCCAACTGAATAAAATTTGGAAAAGAGGTTTGCACATTGTCAACCCCTTCAATTTGAATTTCATGCTGACATCTAAGTGAAGCAATTGCAAATGACATAGAAATACGATGATCATGGTGTGATTGAATCACGGAATTTGGTTTACAAAACTCACCGCCTCGAATGCGAATTCCATCCTCCAGCACTTCATTTTCAATGCCCAAAATATCAAGCCCATCAGCCATCACTTGGATGCGGTCCGATTCTTTAACACGCAACTCACGTGCGCCAGTTAAAACGGTTTCGCCTGTGGCACAACTGGCTGCAATGAAAATGGATGGAAACTCATCAATAGCAAGTGGTACTGACTCTTTAGGGATATTAATCCCCTTTAAGTTTGATGATTGAACGCGAATATCAGCAACCAATTCACCGCCAGATACACGTTCATTACTAAGCACAATATTACCACCCATTAGTTTTAAAATATCAATCACACCTGTTCGAGTTGGGTTGATGTTGACGGCTTCAAGCGTAATGTCAGAATCTTTAGCAATACAGCCTGCCACCATAAAAAATGCAGCAGATGAAATGTCACTTGGCACCTCGATATCACAAGCTTTTAATTCACCGCCGCCGGTGAGGGAAATGCGGCCGTTAGTGCTTTCAACGTCGTAGCCAAAACCTCTGAGCATTCGCTCTGTGTGATCTCGAGTAATACCACCTTCGGTGACTGACGTTGTTCCCTCAGCATAAAGACCCGCTAATAAAAGACAAGATTTAATTTGTGCCGATGCTACAGGTAAAGCGTAATCAATAGCGTTTAGCTGATGACCGCCTTTAATAATCAGCGGTGGTTTTCCGTCTTGAGAGTCGATTTTCGCGCCCATGGAGCTAAGCGGATCAATCACCCTGTCCATCGGTCTTTTGGAAAGTGATTCGTCGCCATGCAGTTTGCAATCAAAACTTTGTGCACTAAGCAAGCCAGACATTAGTCTCATTGACGTGCCAGAATTGCCTAAATCTAGAGGATTTGAAGGTGCTTTAAGTCCGTGCATACCGACACCATGAATCGTAACATTTGAGCCCTTACGCTCAATTTTGACACCCATGTCCTGAAAGGCTTTAAGCGTAGACAACGCATCCTCACCCTCTAAAAAGCCACTGATTTGAGTAACGCCATTGGCAATTGAACCGAGCATTATAGAGCGATGCGAAATTGATTTATCACCAGGAACTTTAATTGTGCCCCTTAATGATTGTGCATGTGATGCTACAAAACTACTCATACTTTCCTTTTAAAGATCTCTATTTAAACTAGCCATTGATCTCGAGTGTTTTTGGCATCTCGAAACAGGGCTTCTATTGCTGTTGTATTTTCATCTTCTATGACGTCAATCAAATTGTCTAATGTGTCTCTGTAGCCCTTGATGTGCTTAACAATGGCTTCATTATTATTAAGGCAAATATCACGCCACATGATCGGATCGCCAGAAGCAATGCGCGAAAAATCTCTAAAGCCACCAGCTGCATACAAGCTGGCACTTGGGTGCTGAGAGATCAGATAATTCATAATTGAAAAGGCCAGCATATGAGGCAAATGAGACGTCATAGCCAATAACTCATCGTGCGAGGCGGCACTCATCATGTCCACAGTCGCGCCTGTTGCTTGCCAAACACTTTTTACCGCTTCAACCGCTTCAGCGGAACTTGATTCAGTCGGTGTAATAATCACCTTTCTACCCACAAACAAGTCGCCATCACTGGCCTCAAAGCCACTTTTTTCCTTGCCTGCAATCGGGTGTGCTGGTACAAAATGACTTGGTAGTGAGCCAAAAACTGACTCTGCAACCTTAATAACACTAGTCTTTGTACTACCCACATCGGTAATAACCATCGACGCATCAACATGCGGTTGGATGCTTTTAAGAATGGATTCAAAACTACCGACCGGTGTTGCAATAACAACCATATTAGCACCATTAACTGCATCCTTTACATCAGTTGTGTAATCAGTAATAACGCCGCTTTTTTGCGCTGTTTGCAGCCTCTGAGAATCTCGGCCAAAGCCAACAACATGCTTGGCATGTTTCGTGCGAATCATTGCCTGTGCTAAAGAGCCGCCAATTAATCCAACACCAATAATGCAAATTTTATTCATCATAATACCGTTTCTAGAGCTTCAAGCAGGCGGGTGTTTTCATCTTCAGTGCCGACCGAGACTCTTAAGTAATTTGGCATTTCAACTGGACGAACAATTACTCCCTCTCTCAATAGTTTCTCAAAAGTATCGTTTGCATTGACTACTTCAACAGCAACAAAATTTGCTGAAGAGGCGATAAATGTTAGACCAAGTTTTGCAAAACCAGCTTCAAGTTGCTTAACGCCTGCGTTATTAACTTTGATCGATGTTTGTAAATATTCATCATCCGCTAAAGCAGCGATAGCTGCACTTTGGGCGACGTGATTAACGTTAAACGGCTCTCGCACTCGATTAATGTAGTCGGCAATTTCAGTACTTGAGATTGCATAACCAACTCTCAGCCCTGCAAGGCCATAGGCCTTTGAGAAGGTGCGAGTGATAATTAAGTTACTAAAAGCATCAAGCCAACTAATAGTAGGATCGTCGTCGGCATTTAAATATTCAATATAAGCCTGATCCAAAACCACTGGAATAGTCTCAGGAACCCTCTCCAAGAAATTGTGCAACTCGTCGTTAGAAAGTAATGTGCCTGTCGGGTTATTTGGATTGGCCACAAAAATTAATTTTGTATTATTATTAATCTTTGACAACATTGCCTCTAAATCATGGCCAAAATTCTTGGCTGGAGTGACTTTTGCTGTTGCGCCTAGCGCTTGCGTTGCCAATGGATAAACAGGGAATGCATACTGAGAGAAAATCACTTCATCGCTGGCCTCGGAGACAAACACTCGAGCAATCAGCTCAAGCACTTCATTGGAGCCATTACCAAGTGTTAAGGTGTCAATTGATACGCCAAGATGTGCGCCTAATGCGCTCTTAAGGCTGAAGCCATTGCCATCGGGGTAACGATAAATTTCCGCAAGAGATTTTTTAATTGCCTCGATAACTTTTACGCTAGCGCCTAAAGGATTCTCGTTCGAAGCCAGCTTGATAACCGTTTCAAGGCCAAGTTCACGTTTCAGCTCTTCGATTGGCTTGCCACCTTGATACGGCCGCAAGCCAAGAATGGATTTGCACGCATTCATAATATAGCGACTGGGTACGAGCCAAGGATATTGAGTTTCGAGACGTGTTTTCCAACCTCTTTTAAAGCAGATTGAACATTGGCATCACTTTGATGGCCTTCTATATCTATGAAAAACAAATACTCCCACTTGACGCCGGGAATTGGGTGTCTTGCCAATTGTAGCATATTAATATCATGATTTTTAAATGGCTCGAGTAAATCGAAAAGCGCACCAGATTCGTGTTTTGTAACAACAAGCAACGAAGTTTTATCCTTGCCACCAGCAGGCACAGAATCTTTACCAATAGCAACAAATCGAGTGACGTTGCCCGCCTTATCTTCAATATTTTTTGCCACACGTTGCAAACCGTACAGTCCAAGTGCCGCCTCAGAAGCAATCGCTGCAGCATTGGCTTCGTCTTTAACCATGCGTGCCGCCAGTGCGTTTGATGCAACTGCGATCAATTCAGCTTTAGGATGATGATTAGCCAACCAGCGACGACATTGGTCCAACGCTTGTTGGTGCGCGTAAATAATTTTAATTTCTTGTGCTTGGTTTTGCATCATTAGCTGATGAGAAATCGCTATTTCAACCTCACCACAAATGTGTAAATCGTGACTGTAAAGCAAATCCAACGTAGCGCCAATTACACCATTCGATGAATTTTCAATAGGGACAACGCCATAATGCGCATTGTCCGTTTCGACTTGGTGAAAAATTTCGTCAATGTTGCCACAATCAAGTGTGGAAACAGCGTGACCAAAGTGCTTGAGTGCGGCTTCTTGAGTAAAAGTCCCTTCAGGTCCTAAAAATGCAATCTTAAGCGGCTGTTCAAGTGCGAGACAGGCTGACATGATTTCACGAAAAATATGCCCTACATCCTTATCTTTTAGCAAGCTTTTATTACGCTCAATAACCCGAGACAATACTTGCGCCTCTCTCTCTGGGCGATAAAATACACTTTGTGTATTGGTTTCTTTTTTAAC
>CAJXHL010000067.1 GCA_913054335.1 uncultured Gammaproteobacteria bacterium
CGACTCAAATAAAATCGTTAAAATTTCACTCAAAAACTATCCATTGGACTGGAGTTTTTATTACAAACAAAGCTCAAGGAGTGTTGTCGTTGAGGCTATTCCTTTCAAATACTCTACGATACTCACAGGCTGCTACTCTATCTGCAGGGATGTCGATTAGCTCAATTTCATCAAGCGAACACCACGATAAAGATTCAGCCTCGTTGTTTTGAATTTCTCCTGACCACTGAAGAATCGCGAAATAGTGGATTTTTTGAAACTCCTCCGATGGGTGAAACAAAGTGCAAACATAATGATAATTAATAGGCTTAATGCCAAGCTCTTCATCTAATTCTCGCAATAAGGCTTGCTCAATAGACTCGCTCTTTTCACAATGCCCTCCCGGAATTGCCATCATTCCAGGATCGCCTTTTTTTGTTAACTTTCTCTTTTCAATGAGTATTTCACCATCTCGTACTAAAATAAACGAAACACACTCAAATATCTTCATCAAGCACTGCCCAATCTCTTAAATGATAATTTTGGCATTAACTGAGACAAAAGCATGCCTGCTAACATTAACCCACAGCCAAGCAATCCCCTAGCGGGAAGTTGTTCATCAAGTAATAGCCAACCTCCCAATAATGCGAACGCGCCCTCAAGACTGAGAATAATAGCCGCATGGGATGAGTGCGCATGTTGCTGAGCAACCACTTGCAGAGTGTAGGCTACACCTGTTGACATAACACCAGCGTAAAGTAGTGGAATTGCAGTGGCAACAATCATTGCCCAGGTTATTAACTCCAGTGAAATTGCTACAACCAAACTCAAAACAGCTGCCACAAAGAACTGAATAATAGAGAGCTTAATGGGGTCCATTTTTTTGGCTAAAAAACCAATAATCAATACATGGCCTGCAAAGAACACGGCGCAAACCAACTCGAGCAAATCTCCTTTCAACTCAACAGAGTCATCGAAGTTAAGACTAAGGCCATCGGAAAAACTGAGTAGGTAAAGACCCACAAGCGCCATGGTGGCACCCATCCATGTCCCAGAGCCTGTTCTTTGACCAAAAAACAGACCAATTAAAGGCACAAAGAAAATATAGAGCCCAGTAATAAAGCCAGCCTTGCCTGCTGTGGTGTATTGGATGCCTACTTGCTGGAACGCGGCACCACCAAACAAAAGAATTCCTGCCAAAGAGCCGGCAATCAACAACTTTTTCGTAGAAGTGGGCGCTTTGTCTGATTTTTTCGGTTTTTTCGAAAAAAACCAAACGACCGGCGCTAAGGCCAATACACCAATAAAAAATCTAATGGCATTGAAAAAATGCGGCCCCATGGTTTCCATTCCAACGCGTTGAGCGACAAATGCAAAGCCCCAAATGGCGGCGGCGATAAGCATGAGTATATCTGCTCTAATTGCTTGTGTTTTCATCAAAATCGGAGGAGTTGTTTGCTAAATAATTGCGGGCCATTTTACTCGCAATATTCTCTTTCTGAACGGGCACGTTCAATAATACGTATAGCTGACAAAAGTTCATCTCTCTTACTATAAGCCGTTCGAATGTGTCGCTTACCTGAGGTTGAATCAAATTCGCGTCGAGCATGCAATATGCGCCTATTGTCGACAACAGCAACATCGCCCTTTATCAATTTTCGCTGCAGCTGAAAAAATAGGCAATTGCTCTTCAAGGCTTCGATCCCAAGTTTCAACCTCCTACCGATCAACGGGTCTAGCACCATTGAAATAATCAGTTATTGATGCATCTTCCAATGGATAATCCATTGCATAAAACTCAAAGTCAGGGGTTGCTATTTGCACTTTTTTCATCCTTACCCTCGCATAATTACACCAATTGGTTAAAGCTTATAGTCAGACTCATGCCTTTCAACCATTCTCATCCATCCATCCCATTCCATTGAGCCATCATAATGGTACTCTGTTGAGGTGCGCATATCTTCCCAGGTCGCCTTCGCTTCTTCATCAGGGATAACCAACAAAGGCTCACCACAACTCATGGCCGCCGCTTGAGCGTCACAAGCTTGTGAAAGGTAAAAAGCTAAAAAGAAAGCTTCGGCTGGATCTTTGCCAATGCTATAAAAACCGTGGTTGTGAGCGATAATAACCTGATTGCCTTCAAAAGCTTTGGCAAATTTAGAGCGAAAATTCTCATCCTCATTAAAAATATAAGGCCAGTAGTTCAGTCTAGGAATGATGTAGAGCGCTGCCTGTGTCACCGGCAATAAGCCACATTGCAACATAGATATTGTCAGTACAGCTTTAGAGTGTGCGTGAATCATACAGTTGATTTCCGCTCGACTTTCAAAAATTGGCACACATAAATTGAGTATGCCCGCATTCAGACCGCTCAGCTTTCCTTGTATTAGTTGCTCACCAGAATGCACATCCACACCTTCAAAATCACATCGCAGCAACTCACTTGCTTTAACGTCACCAAAAAAAGAGCCCAGCCGATGGGTTAAAAAGTGATTTGGATTGTCTGAGCAACGCAGCATCAACGCTTGATTAGCCGCATCCGTCATCCGATGTATTGTCATTAAGCGGTACAGTGCTGCCAATTTAAGCCGATCTTCCCACTCGCTCTCACTATAACTATGTTTTGTCATAATAACACCTCAAGCTTAAAAAATAAATGCCGCTGGATCTTTCGATTCAGCAGCATTGTATTTGCAATTGAATACTGTTGTCAAGTGATATATTGAAGTGCTTGGTCAATTATTAAGGGCGTACACTATATTCAATGATATCGCTGAAATTTAAACAGCACACACTTCATACCACCGCCAAAAACGTTCGGCACTTAAATAACCGAGAACATCTTATCTAACATACTGCTGGAGGACTACAATCTTACCGAACAACTGTTATCGAGATATCAAAACTAAGAATTTTTTGCTAATTTCGTGCTATACAAAGCGTGAAAAAACAAGGCAACAATAACAATCGAACCGCCAACCAAAGCACTACTTGAAGGTACTTCGTTAATAGCGATCCAAGCAATCAAAGTACCCAAAACAGTTTCCAGCGGCATAATCATCCCGACTTCAGCTGCTGGAATATAGCGCGGTGCCATAACAATCAAAGAAAAGGATATTGACAAAATAAAACCCGTTGCAACAATGTAGATCATGGCGCTAGTTGTTAGGGTTAAAGAATCTGCAAATACAAGTGCAATTGTTGCTGCCACTACACCTCCCACAATGTTTGTTGGAATCATGTCAATATTTTTGTATTTGCGCGTGAGGGTAAAAGTAACCCCCATCATAATCGAGGTGATCAATGCATAAATATCCCCTTTAAAACTTGAACCGCCAAAACTCTCACTCATAACAATATAAATACCGATAAAAACAATTGCCATTGCCATGAAAGTCACAAAACTGACTTTTTCTTTAAGCATAATCCAAGCAATAATCGCAATCATAACTGGTGAAGTACTAATAATAACAAGCGTGTTGGCAATCGATGTGTACTCAATTGCAAATAAAAATGTGCCGGCAGCTATTCCAGCTAAAAAACCTATCAACAGTCCACCCTTGCCAATTTTTCGACAGACATTCATTGCTTGAGAACCGTGCATCATCCAAACAATGATGCTAACACCAATCGCGTAGGAAAGGCCACGCCAGAACAAAAGTGCCCAACCATCAGAATCCGCCAAACGTATCAATACCGCATCCGGGCTTAAAATAATTACCCCCAAAACGGTAATTAAAATTCCTTTTAAATGTTGTGACATAGGTTTGATATTAAAGACTTCTAAAGAATAAAGAAAAGTGTTATTGGTAATACAATTAAGCTACCCATATTACCCATCATAACAATGGTTGCAACGGTTTTTGGTTGTTGCTGGTATTTCTCAGCCATCATATGGTTAAGCACCGCTGGTGGCAAGACGCTGAACAAGATAATTTGCTGATAATGCAGGCCTTCGAACTCAAACACACTAACCATTATTAGTGCAATAATTAAGCCAGATAAAGGGCATAACACTGCACCCAAAACACCCAGTTTCCAATCATCAAAATTGACACCGATTAAGCGCACCCCCAAAGTAAACAGAAGCAAAGGGATGGCGGCTTGGCCTAATAAATCCAGTGTTTTAATGGCTGGAATCCACAGCTCAAAACCGATAAAATTAACCGATAAACCAGCCACTGTAGCCAACAATACTGGCGACTTAAGTGTCGACCACAACTTGAAGCGATGAGACAACAATGATGCGCCCAGAGTGAAATGCAAAAGCATTTCAATTGCAAAAAGAACCACTGCTGCACCAAGAGCTACTTCTCCGAAAGCCAGCACTGCAATTGGCAAGCCAATATTGCCAGTGTTGTTAAACATCATTGGCGGCACAAAAGTTTTAATGTTAATCCCCAATACCTTTGCAACAAGCCAAGCAATACACCCAGAGCCAAGAATAACCAATGCGGCAGATATTGCTAACTCTTGGTAATTTTGCAGATGAAAGGACTCTCTTGATAATACGGAAAACATCAAAGCCGGAAGGAAAATACTGATGTTGATAGTGTTGGCAGAGTCCATATTGGGTTGATACTTAGCCGCGTAAAAATAGCCCGCCAAGACAATAGCAACCACTGGAAAAATAATGCCGAAAATTTGATAAATCATTGATAAATACTGATCAATAAAGACCTAATTTTATCAGCCGATATGCAGAGGCTGCTAAAAATTCTGGCAAAAAAAAATCCCTCGGCATTGCGAGGGATTTTTCATTTTAATTAACTTCGAGTCTCTTAGTTTGCACTGTACAACACGTCGTTCTTTTCTGTTAAAACACGCAACTTTGAAAAATGACGAAGCGCGAAGTAAGAGCCAAAAACAATGCCGGACCACATCATGTCGCCAGCAATGGTGTTTTGGAAGAACGGAATTGCCATTGTGTAGCAAAGCACTAAACCGGCCCATGTTTTTTCATACATCGGCGAGAAAGCCCATACTGCAAAGTTCGTTGCAACAAAGAATACCGTTGAACTCGCAAGTGCAGCGCCAGCAATTCTTAAAACACCCAATTTCTTTTGCAAAAAGCCTCTAAAGACAATTGGAAATAACAACGCTAAATAGACAACCATCATTGATTTTGAGGCAAACCAGTCAGGCGAAAGATAACCAAAAGCAAAATAGTCGGTTAAAAGCATTACTGCAACAACCGCAACAACCGCCATGTATTTTTTCATAAAGATAAAACCGGCAAACAGTGCAATCGCAGCCATTGGTGTGAAATTCGGTGGATGTGGTAATAATCGACCAGCAACACCTAAGGCAATTAACACCGCCAAAATAACTAGATAGGTAAAACCTGAATTTAACTTGTGCTCTTGTGTACTCATAACAACCCCCTCCCTTAATTTATTAGATTACTCAATATTACGCTAGAATGCAGTAAGAATCAAGCGAATAAATGTGTCAGCATCAAGGATAACATCTTGTGCGCCAACCATTGACATCTGGCCATTGACAAATAGAGCCCAATACGTATTTCCAACTGCTTCAACACCAGCAAGAGAAACAATCATCGGCCCCCAGTCTGTGTCTTTGGTTTGCATAGCAACCAATTGGCTAATAGCTTCAATTGCATTAATACCAGCTTTAACTTGCTTAATTGCTGTCACTGTCACTTCATCACCATTAGTCACCACCAATGTAAATTGAACAGTATCTGAAGCAGCTGCCTCTTCGGCTGCAAAGGCTGGTTGAATTGAAAATAGACCGATTAATAGAATTGCCAACAGGCGCATTTTAAGCTTCATTTTTTCTCCTTTAAGCAATGGAATGAATTACTACCAACAACCGTTTGCTGATTTCGAAAATTTTATATTAATAATTCCAAAAAGCAATATTTCAAAAATGATTTATTTGAATCTTTAAGATTGAATTTTTTGTTACTTAATAATGCAGCAAAACTAAAAAGGAAATTTCTTAGTGCCTAAGCCTGGCATTCCACCACCCATTTTTGAAAAATCAGGCATGCCACCTTCACCCTGCATTTGACTCATTTGTTCCATCATTTTTTTCATCTTGCCGCCGCCCATTTTTTTCATGCCTTTTTGCATTTTCTCAAACTGCTTTAACAGCTTGTTAACTTGCTGAACATTAGTACCAGAACCGTTTGCGATGCGTTGCTTACGAGAACCTTTAATCAAATTAATGTGTGTTCTTTCTTTAGGCGTCATTGAGTTAATAATAGCAACCATGTGAGCACTCTCACCATCGCCAATCACTTGATTTTTTACACTTTGTGGTAAATTACCCATCCCTGGTAACTTGTCCATTAAAGCACCCATACCACCCATCTGTTGCATTTGAGTGAGTTGGTCACGCATATCGCTAAGATCAAAACGACCTTTGATGATTTTTTGCGCACTCTTCATTGCTTTCTTCTGATCAACCTTGCGAGATATCTCCTCGACCAAAGAAAGCACATCGCCCATGCCAAGCAATCGCGAGACAATTCGATCTGGATGGAATGGTTCAAGCGCATCGGTTTTTTCACCTACACCCAAGAACTTAATCGGTTTGCCAGTAATATGTCTAACAGAGAGCGCCGCACCGCCGCGCGCATCACCATCGGTTTTTGTCAAAATAATGCCCGTCAGCGGTAATGCATCAGCAAAAGCCTTTGCCGTATGAGCGGCATCCTGACCTGTCATAGAGTCAACAACAAACAGGGTTTCAATTGGATTGACTTTTTGCTGCAAAGCCTGAATTTCAGCCATCATTTGCTCGTCAATATGCAAACGACCGGCAGTGTCTACCAATAACACATCATGGAATTGTCTTTGCGCGTGTTTTTTCGCCTCAGCAACAATTTTCTCTGGTTTGTCACTAATACTAGACGGAAAGAAATCTACCTCAACTTGTTCGGCAAGAATTTTAAGCTGCTCAATCGCAGCCGGTCGGTAGACGTCGGCACTAACAACCAATACTTTTTTCTTTTCACGCTCCTTTAAAAAGAGCGCAAGTTTTGCAATAGAGGTTGTTTTACCCGCGCCTTGCAGGCCGGCAACCATAACCACTGCAGGTGCCTGAGTCGCTAAGTTGAGAGGTTCGTTCTCACCACCAATAATCTGAGTAAGTTCAGATTCAACCAGTTTGATAAAAGCTTGTGATGGTGTTAAGCCTTCGCCAACTTTTAAGCCAAGCGCTTTTATTTGTACTTGATCAATAAAGGTCTTGATAACCTCCAGGGCAACATCAGCCTCTAATAATGAGCGTCTAACTTCACGAATTGCGTCTTTAATATTATCTTCAGAAAGCTTGCTTTTACCCTGTAAAGCCTTGAAACTATTAGAAAGACGATCGCTTAAATTATCAAACATTATGTTCTTATTGGACAAAATATCGTATTATATAGCTTTTGCATTATTGATAGTAATTGATGCCCTTTTTGATCATCATTCCCTTTGTTGCCTATCTACTTGTAGCGCTACTTTTAACGCGTTACTTTACCCAAGATAGTGGAACGCATCAACACAAAACACTGGCCAACATTCTGCTTTTATTGGCCTGCGTTTCTCACGCCTATTTGTTAAGTGATTTATGGCAAGTTGAGGGGGTTTTCTTTGGTCTTGCAAGCAGTGTTTCTTTTGTTGCTTGGGTTGTCGCAGCGCTTTTATTTGTGACATCCTTAAGCAAGCCGATTCACGCACTGGGTATTATCGTTTACCCACTTGCAGCGCTCGCCCTACTTTTCTCACTGGCTTTCCCTGATACGCAAAACAAACTAATAGAAGTCTCAATTGCGGCACACGTTTTCCTCTCAATTAGCGCCTACGCCCTTTTGGCGATAGCCGTTTGCCAATCAGTGCTATTGAATATTCAAGAAAGACTGCTGCACGAACATCAAATAAACAACTTTATTAACAAGCTGCCGCCACTGCAAACAATGGAAGACTTTTTATTCCAAACTTTAAAAATGGGCTGCTTTTTATTAACCCTCTCTTTGATTTCCGGCTTTCTATTTATTGACGACTTCTTTACTCAACAACTCAGTGCAAAAATACTTTTATCGCTGATTGCTTGGGCAATTTTTGTTGGCCTAGTGATTGGTCACAAAATATTCGGCTGGCGTGGAAAACACGCTACACTAGCCACACAGATTGGCTTTGCAGTGCTTGTTATAGCATACTTCGGGACTAAGTTTGTTTTGGAGCGTCTACTGTCTTAAAGGCATCAAAATACCCTAAACACTCGAACAATTAACAATTAACAATTAACAATTAACAATTAACAATTAACAATTAACAATTAACAAT
>CAJXHL010000068.1 GCA_913054335.1 uncultured Gammaproteobacteria bacterium
AGACGCTTGCTGTCTGCTTGAGCAGAAGTAACCATACTCATGCTCAATAGTGTTGCCATTGCACCACTGGCTATGACTTTTGTAAATGTATTAATTTTCATTGTAAATCTCCTTAATTATTAATAAAAAGTTTATTTATATATAAAATAGAGCTACCCTAGCAGGTAGACCCTAATTGACTAACAGATGTTTCTACATAAGCACCTCCTTTAAACAAATACAGGAGAGAGTTGCTATTCTTTTTAACTTGGAGAGTGTTTGATTCATCAAGCGCCCTCCAGGGGTCTTTTTGCTTTACTTTGACGTTGTGAATTTTGCCAATCTGGCGCTATCCAAACACTTGCATGATTTTGCGGAAGTGACTCATTACCCAATATCGCATCCGCTAATTTCTCAGCCACCATTAAAGTGGGGCCATTAAGGTTGCCGTTTGGCGTAGTGGGAAAAATAGACGAATCCACGACTCTCAGTTGCTCAATACCCCTCACCCTGCCCTTGTTATTTACAACAGCCATTGGATCGTTGTCAGCGCCCATTTTGCAAGTACAAGAGGCGTGGTAAGCACTTTCTACATTTGCCCTTACCCACGCATCAATTTCAGCGTCACTATTAACATCATTACCCGGTTGAATTTCACCACCGCTATACACTTCCAAAGCTTTTTGTGAGAGAATTTCCCGAGTTAGGCGAATACAATCTCGCCAGTCTTGCTTGTCCTGCTCGGTCTTCATGTAGTTAAACAAGATATTAGGCTTAGCGTTTGGGTCACTGCTGATAATTTTCACGCGACCACGGCTAGTGGACTTATTTGGGCCCACATGCACCTGATAACCATGACCCTCAAAGGCTGCATTACCGTCATAACGCATCGCTGCTGGTAGAAAATGATACTGAACATTCGGCCATTCAAGGCCGGCTCTGGAGCGAATAAATCCACAAGACTCGAAATGATTAGTGGCGCCTAGGCCTGTTTTGAATAACACCCAACGCGCACCAATTAAAAATTTGGAGAATAAGTTTAACTTGCCGTTGAGTGTGATTGGTTTTTTGCATTTATACTGAAAATACACTTCTAGGTGGTCTTGCAAATTCTCTCCAACCCCCGGAAGTTCGTGCTGACATTGCACACCAACATCTTCTAAAACCTGTCGAGGACCAATGCCTGATAATTGCAGTATTTGTGGCGAGCCAATAGAGCCGGCACTTAAAATCACTTCTTTAGCGACATGTACTTCAGTGTCAACGCCTTCTTTACGGTATCGAACACCCACCGCTACTTTATCTTTTAACAATATTTTTTCAACAACCGCGCCTGTTATTAAGGTGAGGTTTTTCCGTTTTTTGGCAGGCTTAAGATGCGCATTAGAGGTGGACGCTCTAACGCCCTTGTCAACTGTCATATGCATCGGCCCAAAACCCTCTTGCTGCTCGCCGTTGTAGTCATTCGTTTTTGGGTAACCTGCCTCATGACCTGCTTCGATAAAGGCTTGATACAATGGGTTAAGGCTCATATTGTTGCCGCCACAGGTCGCAACTGGGCCGCTGCCACCACGGTACTCATTCTCACCACCCTGCCAAGACTCACTGCGCTTAAAATACGGCAAGCAATCAGCATACGACCAACCTTCAGCCCCCTCACGTTGCCACTGATCATAATCCCTTGCATGGCCTCTAACATAAACCATGCCGTTAATCGAGGATGAGCCGCCAAGCACTTTGCCTCGTGGGCAATGCATTTCACGATCATCAAGAAAAGGCTCGGGCTGGGAGTGGAACTGCCAACAAAACTTTTCGGTATTCATCGGATAAGACAGTGCTGTTGGCATTTGAATAAAAATACTCTTGTCGCTACCACCCGTTTCCAAAAGTAAAACTCGGTGTTCACCGCCTTCAGTGAGTCGATTAGCCAGTACGCACCCTGCGGAACCGGCGCCAACAATAATATAGTCAAATGGTTTATTCATTTTGCTCCGTTTGGTTGGATATTTCTTCAAGCATTAGAACAATATTCGTCTTAAACTCAACATCCGTCGCAGAAGGTGTTTCAAGAACCGAGTAAAAAGCCGCTACAACCCCAGTAAGCATATTAATTAACAGGTACTGACCGCCATAACCGCCATGTCCGATCCAGTTTTTACCCACCATGATCTGGTTTGAGTAACGAACAAAATCATCTTGGCTGGGTGGCTCTCTCTTTAATTTCATATATTTAGGCCCCGGATTGGTTAATGTCTTGTCTATAAATGAGGCAGAACCAGAGCGTCGATTATTAACACCCTCTCCTCGCCTTGCAAACAAAAGACCCAATCGCGCTAAATCTCGGGCAATTAGGGAGCCACTACCGGACAGTGTGGGCATGCCAGTCCTATCCGTTCCCATATAAAGACCATCTTCAAAGCCGGCAGCTTCAATGGCAGACAAAAGCCACTCTCTCAGGGATTGACCGCTGACCTTTTCTAGCAAAAGAGACAATACATCGGAATTGCTAGATTTGTATAAAGCTTGGCCGGTGTTGTTCTCTAAACCAACCCCATCGATGGCTTTAACATTATTGAGAAACTCTTCATTAGTTTGCTCTGTTGAATTGTCGCTGGGTAGGCGCCACCCTATGGCAGTTTCCTGCAAATAAGAAGAGCTAAAAGGATCTAGATAATCTTCGGAATATTGATTTTGGATATCCATATTTAATACGCACTGGAGGCTGGCATTGGCATATCCACTACCTATATCTGGTAAGTATTCGGAGATAGTTTTCTCTAAATCAAGCAAACCATCCTCCACAAGTTCGCCAATAAAAAGATTGAGAAACATCTTTGAAATTGATTGAATCGAGTGCGGCTGGGTATCAGGAAAATCGTCTGCATACTGCTCAAATAAAATACTTTGACCCTTTACAACGACAAGAGAACAAAAGCTATTATGTTTTAGCATCTTCTTGACTAAAGGTATCTGTTGAATAGTCAAATCCTGTTGGCTTTCTAGCGCCAAAACCAAATCAGAGCGCAGGAAAATGCCATAGCGATTAATTCGATGAAGATTGCGAAAACTCATTCGTCGAAATTTCGGCAAATTCCATCGGGCCTTATTGTCACAGAGAGTGACCAAGTCAGGGTTTTTATAAAATTTATGGGTACTACTGTTCATTATTTTTTGGCTAATCTCTCTTATCTATATTTAAATTTAAAATGGGCTCTGCACATTATCCAGACGGATAAAAATACTTTTTACTTGGGTGTAGTGCTTTAAAGTTTCAGGGCCATTTTCGCGACCAATGCCCGATTGTTTATAGCCACCGACAGGCATTTCAGCTGGAGAATCACCCCAACTATTAATCCAACAAATACCGGCTTGCAATTGATTAATGACGCGGTGTGCGCGATTAATATCCTGCGTAAACACACCTGCAGCTAGGCCAAAGTCGGTGTCGTTAGCACGGGCAATCACTTCACTTTCATCTTCAAATCGAAGAACGGCCATCACTGGACCAAAAATCTCTTCTTTAACCATTGTCATTTCATCTTCACAATCGGCAAAAATTGTTGGTTCAACAAAAAACCCATCACGAGTATTATCAGAATTATGTCGATTACCACCACAAACTAAACGTGCACTGGAGGCCTTAGCTTGCTCAATATAGCCCATCACATTATCAAAATGATTTGCACTGATCAATGCACCCATTTGCGTTTCTAAGTCCATTGGGTCACCAATTTTGATAGCTTCAGTGCGTACTTGTGCCTTTTCAATAAACTCATCATAAACGCCGGCTTGTACAAACACTCGAGTACCATTAGTGCAAATCTCGCCCTGAGTATAAAAATTACCCAATAAGGCGCCGGAAACTGCGTTGTCTAAATTAGCATCGTCAAACACGATCAGCGGTGATTTTCCACCCAATTCCAAGGTAACCTCTTTGATTGTTTGTGCAGCATCAGCCATTACTTTTTTGCCGGTATCGCTACCACCAGTAAACGAAATTTTTGCAATACGAGGGTGGCGGGATAAATATTGGCCCACGCGATAATTACCAAGAACCACGTTAAAAACACCTGGTGGCATTCCAGCTTCCGTGTATATTTCAGCAAGTTTTAATACGCTAAGCGGTGTTTCTTTGGAGGGTTTAAATATCATCGAATTACCAGCCGCCAAACAAGGTGCTGACTTCCACATAGCTATTTGCATAGGATAATTCCAAGCACCAATGCCTGCGCAAACCCCTAGTGGCTCTCGTTTTGAGATAAAAAAAGTATCCCTATCTAAATCTTGCTGAGCACCTTGTAAGGTAGGAGCCAGACCAGCATAATATTCAATAACATCAGCACCGCTGTGAATATCAACACAATTTGCTTCTTGTAGCGGTTTGCCGGTATCCATCACCTCTAAAGCCGCTAACTCATCGTTGCGTTCACGCAAAATAGCCACCGCCTTTAAAAGGATACGGCTTCGCTCAACTGCCGACATTGCCGACCAAACAGCAAAACCTTGTTCCGCAGAGATTACCGCTTTTTCAACGTCAGCCTCACTGGCTTGATCGACCTGACAAATAACTTGGTTTGTGGCTGGGTTAATGGTTTCAAACGACTCATTAGAATCTGCTTTGACGTAGGCACCATGAATATAAAGATGTTGTTGCATACTAATTACTTTTCCTAATTGTTTTTTGGTGAATTGAAAGAAAACGTTCCGGCACTGTTGACTTAATATAATCGCCAATAATTCCTTCAGCTTGTTGTGGGTTTATGCCTTTGGGTGTCAGCGCACCACGTAGCCAAATGCCATCGATCAGTGCCGCTACAGCGATTGCAACAGATCTAGCCTCATCAACGACCAGCATACGTTTTAATTCAGCTCGTAAATAAGACAGCAGGCGTTTTTCATTGACTTGTTGCAGGCGATAAAGTGCTGGATCATGCATTGCCCTAGACCAGAAAGCCAACCAAGTTGAGGTAACATCAGAGCTAACTTGCCCACCACTAAAATTAGATTCAACAATAGCAAGAACACGCCCCAGTGGATCTTCTTTACTGGTTTTATCAAGTGTCGCCCGTGTTATATCAGCAAGATCTTTCAGGATAAAACGCATTGTCGCCTCTAATAAGCCATCCTTACCACCGAAATAGTGGCTAATAATACCCGGCGATACTCCGGCGGTTCGACCAATAACGGCCACACTTGCGCGCGACATACCCACCTGTCCAATGACTTTAATAGTGGCTCTTATTAACTGTGGCCGACGAACTTCCGGCATTCCTACTTTAGGCATTATTTTCCATCCACCTTAAATGAATTAGTGTAAATACACACATGATTTAGAAATATTATTGGGCATATAAACCTACACTTGTGGGAAGCGCCCTTTTTTCTCTAGTTGATAAATTGGCATATTGTTACGGATATACTCTCTCTTTGCATCCCGTATTGGATGATGGTCCCATGCTAGTTCGTGCTTATGCATTACATCCTTTAAAAATCGACGCCGACGCTGACTTTCTAACACTTTTTGACGAAGGGCAGACTGATCATAATTACCTGCAATCTCATCCACTAAATCTTTCACTTCCGTCGCATAAGTGAGATTATTAGCAAGATTATTACGCTCATGCGGATCATCAATTAAGTCGTAATACTGAAGCGGGTCTCCATCAGCGTAAATAAACTTTTTACTGCCACGACGGATCATAAACATCGGTGTTGCAATAGCTTCAGCAAAATATTCCCCGATGACTTCGTCATGACCCTTGCCACCACTTAAATGACTCATTAGTGATCGCCCTTCTATTGGTGTTGCATAGTCACTTTTTTTGCCATCTGTTGCCATTTCAACCAGGGTTGGCAAAAGATCAACTAAAGAAACAGCCTCTTTTACCCGTCTTGGTGAGAACATTTTTGGTGCATGGACAATCAAAGGAACTCTGGCAGAGTGTTCCAAAAAATTCATCTTAAACCACATCCCTCGCTCGCCCAGCATATCACCATGGTCCGCCGTAAAAATAACGACAGTATTTTCAGCCAAACCCGACTCATCTAAGGCGCTTAAAACCTCCGCCACTTTATCGTCAATATCGCTGATAGAGCCGTAATAGGCGCGTCTTGCGTTACGAACAGTGTCATCGCTCAGCTCCATCTCGTTAGCACCATAAGAATAACGCAAGCGAGTGGAATGAGGATCCTCGGTAACTGAACCCAATGGGGTTTGAGGCAAGTCGATGTCTTCTTCGCGATAACTTTGCCATTTATCTTCTCGGCACAAATAGGGATCGTGCGGTTGAATCATCGATAACGTCAAAAAGAAAGGCTCTTCAGTAGCGTCTCGGGCATGGTCAAAAATATAGCGCTTGGCGTTAAAGACTGCCTCATCATCGTAATCCAAATACATTGAGCGAACACAAGGTCCAGCCTTGGTGACAACCTCCATATTATGGAACCAGTCCAAGCGCTCTTCAGGACGGTCCCATTCAGGGTGCCAGGTAAAGTCTGCTGGATAAACATCGGTTGTCAAGCGATCTTGAAAGCCATGCAACTGATCGGGCCCAACAAAATGCATTTTGCCACTAAGGCAAGTGCGATAGCCTTCCGCAGAAAGGTAATGAGAGAAAGTTGGTATTTCAGAGCCAAATTCCACGGCGTTATCCCAGGCGGCTATTTGTGATGGTAAACGCCCACTCATCATCACAAAACGTGAGGGAGCACACAAAGGCGAATTGGTATAGGCGGCATCAAACACTACCCCTTCATCAGCAAGTTTAGATAATGTTGGGGCTTTAACTACCTGGTGACCGTAACAAGGCAAAAATTGCGGTGCCAGTTGGTCAGCCATTATTAATAAAATATTAGGTTTTTTAGATTTATGTGTCACTCATCCCCTTTAAATTAGATTTCATCAAAAAATTTTATATTTGCACTGTATAACGTTCAGCTTAGCTATGACTGGTCAGCTTGCACTGCCCTACTTCTATTGATCTTGGCACTTCTTCACAATTTTTTGGTATTATTTTTTATTGATTGAACGTTCAATTAAAAATAATACGCTTATTCGTTCTGTATGTCAAAATTAATTAAATAAAAAGAATTTACGGCAGGATTGCGCAATTAATATCGAAAGACGGACTCTGAAAATAACAAAAATTGCAACATTTTTGATGTGGCTATTAACACACTTTTCAACAGGATTATGAGGGCCATAGATATTAACTTCAACCCCCAGGGTAGTAAAAAAATTGTGCAGTCTTGAACATATGGTGTCAAGCACGCTCGCAACGACAATCTAACTTGTCATCTACCTAGTGGTAAATATTCTTAGAATAAAGTAGGGTTTACTGGTGAAGCAGCAGTTAAACCGCCATCTATGGTGAACATTTGTCCAGTGGCATATCCAGCGTCATCTGAGGCCAGCCATAGAGCCATATTGGCAATATCGCTCGGTTGTCCAAATCGACCAATATAATGTCTTGCCAAAGCGTCTTTTTTTGCACTCTCTGGATCATCCGCTAATGCAAAAGCCACATCTGCCAAGTCGGTCAGAATCCAACCTGGGCAAATTGCATTACAACGTATACCTTGCTTGCCATGATCAACCGCTATCGAACGTGTTAAACCATGGACAAAAGCTTTCGATGCATTGTAAAGAGCCATTTGAGGATCTGCAGCACGGCCACTAATCGAGCCAATATTAATAATCGAGGCGCCTTTTGCTTTTGCCATCAGCGGTATAAAAGCTCGACAACAATAAAAAACCCCTTTGGCATTAACCCCCATCAATAACTCCCAATCATCATCGGTACTGTCAACGACTGTTTTTTCAATTTGAACACCAGCGTTATTGACCAACACATGCAGGGCGCCGTATTGGGTCGTAATCGTATCTCGCAACCCCTCCACTGCAGCACGATTAGCCACATCCACGCTGTACCAATCAACCGCAGTATCCAAATCGTCCGGTCGATCACTACGTCCACAGGCAATCACCGACATACCTTCTTGTAAAAAGCGTTCAACGATGGCACGACCGATGCCTCTTGATCCGCCTGTAACTAGGGCAATTTTTTTACACTTTTCTGTCATTTTTTTTAGTGCTCCTTACATAATTATTTGAACAATTAACAATATCGTATTCCTAAGCACAAGAAAATAATAATTTTAGCATTTCATCTTTATAAACGCATTTGTTGAACTTGCGC
>CAJXHL010000069.1 GCA_913054335.1 uncultured Gammaproteobacteria bacterium
TTTTATTCTGGAAAAATTCAGGCCAGCAAGCTCTCTTGACCATGCAAAAAAATTTAAGTGATGTTATGCCAGTTCTTGCAAGACACAACGGCGAGTGGACAGGTGATTACATTTATTTTTCCTCACAAGGTGAAATTCTTGATCGTCACAAATCTCACTTAATATGCAGAATCACCGATGAGGAAAAATACCCATACTATCAACAGAATACTTACACATGGAACGATGGTAGGAACGGACAATTTGAGCTCCACGCAACTTACAAGCAGGCTCGAATATGGTTTGATACCGATCGTATACAAGGGTCTTGTTGGGAAATAGATTCTAAAACACTAATGCTTAATTGGACCCGTCAAGACATACCTAAAAGTTATTTCTATGAGATGATCCAAATCAATGAAGCAAGCGATACACGTTCTCGAGTTTGGCATTGGTTTGAAAACGATGTTTTGGTTAAACGAGTTTGCATCAGTGAAACTAAGGTCATAACTTAGAAGAGACAATGAGGAGATTTTTCATACTTCCTGCCCTTTTACATAAAGGCTAGATAGCTGATTAAGACCTAACCAATAGGAGAGTTCATTTGGATGTCCAATATCCCATACTGCAATATCAGCTTGTTTTCCAACCTCAATAGTACCGCGAGTCTCGATCATATTTAGCGCTCTCGCTGCCTCTCTAGTAACACCAGAAAGACATTCTTCCGGTGTTAGTTGAAATAGAGTGGATGCCAGATTCATAGCATAACGAAGTGAACAAAGTGGTGATGTTCCTGGATTGCAATCTGATCCAATGGCAATTGGTATGTTGTGAGACCGGAACTGTTCGATGGGTGGTTTTTTTTGTTCTCCAAGTGTGAGGAACGCACCAGGGAGAAGTACAGCAACAGTTCCTGCTTCCGCTAGAGCTTTTATGCCTGCTGTGTTTGTGTATTCTAAATGGTCAGCTGAAAGAGCACCGAATCGTGCGGCAAGTTCTGCTCCCCTACAATCACTTAGTTGATCCGCATGAATTTTTATTGGTATTTCAAGTAAATTTGCATGTTCAAATAAAGGTTCAATTTCCGCTGCAGAGAATGCTATTTTTTCACAGTACGCATCTATCGCATCTACAAGCTTAAGATCGTATAGGACAGGTAAAACTTGATCACATAGGAATTTGATGTATTTCCCTTTCTCACTAAACTCAGGTGGTATTGTATGGGCTCCTAGGAATGTCGAGGTAACAGATATGTTATTTTTCTTGCCTATGGCTCTAGCAACTTCTAGCATCCGTTTTTCAGTTTCAAGATCGAGACCATAACCCGATTTTATTTCAATGGTTGCTACACCTTCATTTTTTAGGGATTGAAGTCGTTTTTCAGAAGCAGTCAAAAGGGATGAAAAGCTTGCATTGCGAGTGGCATTTACGGTTGACATAATGCCACCTCCACCCAAGGCAATTTCCTCATAGGATTTTCCCTGTAATCTTTCTTCAAACTCCGTCGCACGGTTTCCAGAAAAGACAAGATGTGTATGACAATCGATCAAAGCAGGAGTGATCCACTCACCATTCAGAGATCGTTTTTCTTTAATTGTAGAAGAGGGCAATTCCTTCTCAGGTCCAAACCAAGCAATCTTGCCATTCGTTACAGCTAATGCAGCATTTTCAATAATTCCATACGGTGTTTTATTAGGTTGCATAGTTGCAATTTTGGTATTTGTAAAAACAAGATCAAAATCACTCATACCTTTAGTTCCTCTATTTTCTGGTTACTAAGTTGCTTTAGAAATTAGCATGTAATAGCCTGTATATCCAAACATATTTTAGATATTAGTATGAAGACTATTTTTGCACGTAAAGCTTATGTTGAGGGCATTTGGGAGCAAAATGTCCGACTCAATATTGATAAAGGTTTAATAAAGTCTATTGACCACAATACCGAGTATTTCAATGGCGATACAATGGCATCCCTGGTGGTTCCAGGTATCTGTAATGCGCATAGTCATGCATTTCAAAGGGCTTTAAGCGGTCATACGGAGCATAAAAGCGCTTCAAACAAACAAGATAATTTTTGGACTTGGCGCGATTCAATGTACCGATTGACTTCAAAGCTTGATGCAAAAAATTTGGCTGATATAGCTACTCAGGCATATGTTGAGATGGTAGCCAGTGGTTATACATCTGTAGTTGAATTTCATTATTTACACTGCAAAACAGATAATGATGATTTCAGTATTCCAATGTTCGAAGCCTTGCTGCAGGCGGCAAATGATAGTGGTATTAGATTAATTTATATACCGATACTATATGAAAGAGGAGGATTTAAAGGCGAGGAATTATCCAGTCATCAGAAGAGATTTTCTTTATCATTAGATCAGTTTTTTGATCATTATGACTCTGTGAAAAAAAACATAAATTGGCCGCACTCAATTGGCATTGGTGCTCATAGTTTAAGGACGGTTACGTGTGAATCACTTCGTGAAATAGAAGTAGTTTCCAATAAAGATCAGATACCTCTGCATATACATGTAGCTGAACAGGAGATGGAGACCATAGAATGTGTTGATGTTTACAACACTACACCCGTAAATTGGTTACTGGATAATTTTGATATTAATCGTCAATGGTGTTTGATTCATGCAACACACATGAATACAAAAGAGACAACTGAACTAGCAAAATCTGGAGCTACCGTCTGTCTTTGTCCAAGTACAGAAGCAAATCTAGGTGACGGATTGTTTAACCTACAATTATATTTAGAAAATTCTGGAAATATTGCTATCGGATCCGATAGCAATATTTCGATTAATCCATTCGAAGAATTACGTTGGCTTGAATATGGACAACGTTTATTAACTAGAAAAAGAAATATTTCTAAAAAATTAAATCTAAGTAGCGGGAATGCACTTTTTGACTATATTTCTCTAGGAGGGTCTCATGTGTCCGGAAATAATTTAATAGGTAGTTTAGGAGAGGGTTCTGTGGCAGATTTGATCGTAATGGATGATTCAAGTCCTATGTTTGCAGGACACAACACAGATACGTTATTTGATGCCTTAATTTTTTCTGGTGTTAATGTACCTATTCAAAATGTAATGGTGAATGGTGAATGGCATGTTACTGATGGTAAACATAGAGCCTTAGATTTAGCACGACATAATTATGCCAAACAAGTTACTCAGATGTTCAAGTCAGTAAATTAGGCAGTAAAGAATTACAAAAAACTAAATCACATCAAGAATTATGGCGACTAAACGGATTATTAAAGCCCCAACTGGAACGAATATCCAAGCAAAAAGCTGGCTTACAGAAGCACCTCTCAGAATGTTGATGAATAATCTAGATCCTGATGTGGCAGAGAATCCAGAAGAACTTATAGTCTATGGTGGTATAGGCAAGGCTGCTAGAAATTGGGATTGTTTTGATGCAATTGTAAAAAAACTCATAGAGCTCGAAAATGATGAAACACTTTTAATTCAGTCGGGAAAACCAGTAGGGGTATTTAAGACTCATCCAGATGCCCCAAGAGTTTTGATCGCTAACTCAAATTTGGTACCAGCTTGGGCAAACTGGGAACATTTTCGAGAACTCGATAAAAAGGGACTTATGATGTTTGGTCAAATGACTGCAGGTTCTTGGATATATATTGGAAGCCAGGGCGTTATTCAAGGAACGTATGAAACATTCGTTGAAATGGGGCGACAACACTACAAGGGAGATTTATCAGGAAAATGGATTCTTACTTCGGGTTTAGGTGGAATGGGAGGCGCGCAACCACTAGCGGCTACTATAGCTGGTGCATCAATATTGGCAATTGAATGCGAAAGGGAGCGTATCGAAAAACGTTTAGAAACAGGATACCTTGATAAGGCTGTTTATGATCTTGACGAGGCCCTATTGCTTATAGATAAGTCGGTAAAAAAGAAACAGCCATTATCTGTTGGGCTGCTGGGAAACGCGGCTGAAATTCTCCCAAAAATTTTTCTAAGTGGTATTCAACCAGATGCAGTAACTGATCAAACTTCAGCACATGATCCAGCTAATGGTTATTTACCTATCGGATGGACCATAGATGAATGGAAGCAACGTCGCATTTCAGACCCTGATTTAGTGGAAGCAGAGGCTGTTAAATCTATTGCTATTCATGTTGATGCAATGCTTGATTTTTTCCACGCAGGTATACCTACAATCGATTATGGGAATAATATTCGACAAGTTGCATTTGATCAGGGTATAGAAAATGCTTTTGACTTCCCCGGTTTTGTTCCAGCGTATATTCGCCCATTGTTTTGTCGCGGAATTGGCCCTTTTCGTTGGGTTGCGTTATCAGGGGATCCAGAAGATATTTATAAAACCGATAAGAAGGTTAAGGAATTGATTCCAGACAACACGCATCTTCACCATTGGCTAGATGCTGCTAAGGAAAAAATTAAATTTCAAGGATTACCTGCACGAATTTGTTGGGTTGGGCTTGGCCAACGAGATGTTCTTGCAGTTGCATTCAATGAGATGGTTCGAAATGGAGAATTGAAAGCTCCCATTGTTATTGGAAGAGATCATTTAGATGGTGGATCTGTTGCTAGCCCAAATCGAGAAACTGAAGCCATGCTAGATGGTTCAGATGCTGTTTCCGACTGGCCAATTCTTAATGCATTGTTAAGTACAGCAGGAGGTGCAACATGGGTATCGTTTCATCATGGAGGCGGAGTTGGTATGGGCTATTCACAGCATGCTGGCGTAGCAATTGTTTGTGATGGCACAAAGGCAGCTGATGATAGAATACGACGTGTACTATGGAATGATCCAGCTAGCGGGGTTATGCGGCATGCTGATGCCGGTTATGATGAAGCTATAAAATGTGCACGTAAATATAAACTTGATTTGCCTATGATTGATATATAGGAACCTTAGATGAAATTAAATATCGATTGTCATCCAATTTCACTCTCAGAATTACGCAATGTATGGGAGGAAGATGTAACTATTTCTATTGGTGAAGAGGCGAAAAAGAAAATAGCGTCTTCAATGGAAATCATCAGTAACGCAGTAAGAAGCGATGAGAGTGTTTATGGAGTAAATACGGGTGTTGGGAAACTAGCGCAAACAAAAATTAATAATGAAGACCTTGGTCTTTTGCAGAAGAACCTAATTTCTTCACACGCCGTGGGCGTCGGTGAACTTCTACCAAATTCTATAGTGAGACTTGTTATGGTGCTTAAGGTTAATGCCCTAGCCCAAGGTTATTCAGGCGTTTCACAAAAACTAATTGAGGCCTTATGTAACCTAATTAATCATTCAGTTTATCCTTGTGTACCATCAAAAGGTTCCGTTGGTGCTTCAGGTGATTTGGCGCCCCTAGCACATTTATCAGAAGCATTATTAGGAATTGGAGATGTCCACTATAGTGGTAATCGAATACCAGCCAAAAAAGCACTGGCTGATATCGGTCAGAAACCCTTGGACCTTCAACCCAAGGAAGGGTTGGCATTAGTAAATGGAACCCAAGTTTCTACAGCGATATCTCTTGCCGCATTATTTCGTACAGAATGTCTTATTGCCGGAGCTATTTCTGCTGGAGCAATGGCTGTGGATGCAATAAAAGGCAGTGATACACCATTTGAGGATTCTATCCAACAAATAAAGGGCCATAGCGGCCAAATAGCAGTGGCTAATCTATTGCGTAAATTTTTGATGGATAGTGAAATAAGAGCATCACATATCGAATGTGATCGGGTTCAGGATCCTTATTCTATTCGTTGTCAACCCCAGATAATTGGAGCATGTGTTGATGTAATAAAACACGTTTCAGATATTCTTAACATTGAAGCAAACGCAGTAACTGATAATCCACTTGTATTTTCAACATCAGGTCAAGTGCTTTCAGGAGGTAATTTTCACGCCGAATCTGTAGCTTTTGTATCTGATTATATGGCTCTAGCTATAGCTGAAACCGGCTCTCTTTCAGAAAGGCAGATTGCACTGTTAATTGATGAAAATCAAAGTGGATTACCCCCATTTCTTGTTGAAAATAGCGGCCTTAACTCTGGATTTATGATTGCCCAAGTAACCGCAGCAGCGCTGGTATCGGAGAACAAAGTTCTCTCTCATCCGGCTAGTGTGGATAGTATTCCTACTTCTGCTAATCAAGAAGATCATGTCAGTATGGCAACTTTTGCTGCTAATCGACTGCATACAATGATTGATAATGTTCTTTATATTATTGCAATTGATTTGATTGCTGCTGCACAGGGCATAACTTTTCATCACCCTCAAAAAAGTTCAGTTATTATTGAGGAGTTTATTACAGAATTACGTGTAATTTCTCCTGCCTATAATAATGATCGCTCGCTCTCCAATGAAATTACAGAAGTCGCAGCAATGATTGAACAAGGCTTTTTTAACCATCACTGTAAATCAATATTGCCAAGTTATTCTGAATGAAAAAAAGTGATTGCTACACTTTTTATCAGGGAAATTCTCCTCTATTAGTGAGCATTCCGCACGACGGGAGAGCATTACCCACTGAGATATCAAAGTTGATGACATCAAATGCGCTATCACTACCTGACACTGACTGGAATGTCAGTTGTTTATACCAATTCTGTAAAGAAATAGATGCCAGTATGATAATTGCCAAATACTCAAGATATGTCGTTGATCTTAATAGGAATGATACTGATAAGTCACTATACAAAAACAAAATCACTACCGGAGTCTGTCCTTCAAACTCATTTGATGGTAATTATCTTTACAAAGATAGCAAGACAATCAATGCAATAGAGAAGCAACAACGTATAAAACTCTATTGGATGCCTTATCATAATAAAATCAAATCTTGCTTGAAAAATATAAAGAATCATTTTGGATATGCATTACTCTGGGATGCTCATTCAATTCGAAGTGAAATCCCATCGCTTTTCCCTGGCAAATTGCCAGACTTGAATATAGGAAGCAATGATCAGAAGAGCTGTTCAATTTATGCACAAAATGCAGTCATTTCCACTGCTAAAAATTCACCCTATTCAGTAGCAGTCAATGATCGCTTTAAAGGAGGTTATATTACTCGTTATTATGGTATCCCGGAGAAAAATCAGCATGCGATTCAACTGGAACTTGCTCAAAGCTGTTATATGGACGAGCATACCATGGACTACGATATTATACGTGCCGAGAAATTGGTAAATACCTTGAGAAAAATGTTATTGACGTTTGCTAATTCGATAGATTAGAAGTGTTGCTGAGCTACATGATGAAGAAGATTGGCATCCATAAATTATATTCCCAAAATCCTATAGAAGCTGACACAACAATGTTAGTGTCGCCATGCCGGATGAGGTAAC
>CAJXHL010000070.1 GCA_913054335.1 uncultured Gammaproteobacteria bacterium
TTTGTTTCCGCTTGAAAATCCGGAATCAACTGCACTGTTAATTGAGAGGTGTTTATAGTATTGAATTCGTATTTTTAAAAAATAATCGTCTGTTGTAGATAAAGTCGCAAAAAGTCCTATAACGGTGTCATTTCAAACGCAGCGAGAAATCCTGTTTAAGCGAACACTCTAATAACATTAAGATTTATCCCTATGTTAGAATTGACAAATAGTGGATTTCAGACTTCTTAAGAGATAGTCTTAGTTTATAGCAAATTTATAATAATTGAGTATAAAACTATTATGTTAAGATAATTTATATAAATAAAATACATACATTAAATACATTCTCAACAATAAAACTAATTTTTAAAATACTTGCAAAAATACTCTATTTTGCCATAATAAAAAGCACTTCAAAATATGCCGAGGTGGTGGAACTGGTAGACACGCTGTCTTGAGGGGGCAGTGGGCAATGCTCGTGCGGGTTCGAGTCCCGCTCTCGGCACCATTCTTCCTTTTTAAACCTTCCAAAATATTCCTGCAAAACAATTCTAAACCCTGATAAAAACAAGCTTAGCGGGGTTTTTGAGTCATAACCTTTCCAATCCACTGTTTAGTTGTGACTTGCGGATAGACCTTAGTCGGGTAACAATTTCATCTACTATGACAAAGACAAGGAGATGGTTGTGACTTGCGGATAGACCTTAGTCGGGTACAATATCTCAACCTTCTTATCCTTGAGCAGCTCAGTTGTGACTTGCGGATAGACCTTAGTCGGGTACAATCAGGGCATCGCGGAATATTTTGTAAAATGTGTTGTGACTTGCGGATAGACCTTAGTCGGGTACAATTGACGACATCCTGGCTCAACGCGCAAAAGAGTTGTGACTTGCGGATAGACCTTAGTCGGGTACAATGGCGTTGAAATCAGTAACATGAGCAAAGCAGTTGTGACTTGCGGATAGACCTTAGTCGGGTACAATTTTCAGTAGAGGAGTAACCAATGAGCAGAGGTTGTGACTTGCGGATAGACCTTAGTCGGGTACAATTAAAACAGACCGTGCAGGAATGGCTCGATGGTTGTGACTTGCGGATAGACCTTAGTCGGGTACAATGCAAGAAAAAAAGAGCCAAATAGCTTGCTGGAGTTAGGGAATATCAATCACTCATCGATGAATTTTTGTGGCCTGCCTTCTTAAATTAACTGGCTTTCAAGCTCTATCTGAGATATAGAGTCAAGTCCTTTACTTAGAGTGAAAAGTAAATCAGAACATGTCCGAACAAGATATTAGTGAATCACCCGATATTCGTTTTGTCGGTGTGTCCAAATGGTTTGGTGACGTTGTCGCAGTTGATAAGATTGATCTGAGCGTCGAACGTGGCGCTTTCTTCAGCTTTCTGGGGCCGTCTGGTTGCGGGAAAACAACCTCATTACGATTGATCGCTGGGTTTGATCAACCCACGGAAGGTGATGTTTTTATTAGCGGTACCTCTGTAGTAGGCATACCCTCTCATAAAAGGCCCGTGAATATGGTCTTCCAGAATTATGCCCTGTTCCCGCATATGAACGTTGCCGATAATATTGCTTATGGACTGCGTCAGCGAAACCCGAAACCACCCAAACAGGAAATAGCTAAAAGGGTCGATGAAACCCTTGAAATGGTGCGTTTGAGTGGTTTTGGCAAACGGAGATCTTGGGAATTGTCTGGTGGGCAGCAGCAGCGAGTGGCACTGGCTCGTGCATTGATCAATCATCCGACTGTGCTGTTGCTTGATGAACCATTAGCCGCATTGGACCGCAAACTTCGCCGTGAAATGCAGATGGAACTGCAAACCCTGCAGCGTGAGGTGGGCATCACTTTTATCCTGGTCACCCATGATCAGGAAGAGGCGCTTTCGATGAGCGATCGCATCTGCATCATGCGGGAAGGGCAAATCATCCAGTCGGGTAGCCCACGTGAGCTGTATGATGAACCTGTCAACCGGTATGTAGCCGATTTTGTTGGCAAAACGAATTTTTTTAATGGTAAAGTAGTCACTGCCAATAAGTCAAGCATCTCGATTAATTCAGAATCTTGCGCAGTTCTTGTTGGGGTAAAGTCGAAAGGAGCTCCAACCCCGAAAATTGGGAGCAACGCCTGCGTAGCTGTTCGTCCTGAAATGATTTCTATTTCTGCTGCTGATGAAAAAGATAATCATGCAGACATAGCCATAAAGGGTCATGTTAAAAACAGAATATTTCTGGGTGAACACTCAGAGTACTTGATTGTAACGGAAGGTTTTGGTGACGTCTTGGTATTGTCACCAAAAACTAACGAAAGCAATCGTAGAATTTTTGCTCCAGGTGACCATGTTTCCATAAGTTGGATGCCTGAAGCGGCTCTTGTGCTTGAAGATACATAGTGCTGTACTTTAAATCCGTAAGTCAGTGCTTTTCAATCAATAACGGATTAACATCCATTTAGGAGAATAAAATGAGTAAAATTTATAAAGAGAATAAGCCAATTACGTCGGAGAAGTTAATGAATGAATTTCACCGCTATCAGAAAGGTTCGATTACCCGCAGACATTTCCTGAGGGTGACAGGTCTGGGCGCAGCGATGACTGTTCTGGGAACAGCGATGCCTTCACTGCTGCCTCGTAAGGCTCATGCGTTCGGCAATCTTGGGAACCGTCTCGTGTTCGCTACTTGGCCGAATTACCACAACCAGGTCAATCTTGACGAATTCACAAAAATGACTGGGGTACATCTTCAGATGAATGCATTTGGATCAAATGAAGAAATGTTGGCAAAGCTACAGGCTGGCGGTACCGGTTGGGATGTTATTGTCCCGACAAACTACACCATCACGAATTATGTTAATCTTGGTCTGATCCAGCCTTTGGATTTGTCTCGCTTGCCAAATTATGATGGGTCAGCGAACGATCCGATGTTCGCAGGACCTGCAACGGTAAACGGCACGGTCTATTGCGTGCCAAAAAACTGGGGAACCACAGGATTTATTATCAACACAAAAAAAATAAAGAGCAGTCCGAAATCCTGGAAAGACTTCTTTGATGTGACCATGGGAGCTGGTTCCGGACATACCATCGTCCATGATTACCAGTTGACGACAATCGGCGCCGCATTGTGTGCCCTTGGTTATTCGTTCAACTCCATCGACCCCAATGAATTGGCTGAGGTTGAAGCCCTGCTGATCAAGTCCAAGCCTCATCTGTTTGCCATCACGTCTGATTATCAGCCTGGTATGCGCAGCGGTGACGCATGGATGTCGATCTGCTGGAACGGTGACGCTACTCAACTCAAAAATGATCTGCCGGAAATGGACTATGTGATCGCAACTGACGGCGGAGAAATCTGGACAGACTTCTATGCCATTCCCACGGGTGCGCCGCATCTTGATGCAGCCTATGTATTCATTAATTACTTGCAGGACCCCTATATCCAGGCTCGAGAAGCATCTGTTCATGGTTATGCGCCAACTGATTCACGTGCCATTGCTTTACAGCCTGACTCTCTAGGTAGTGATCCGATCCTGCATCCTGCTGCAGAACTGTTGAATGGCCTCGAATTTGGTGCGGCACAAACGATGACGGATCCGGTCCGTGCTGAAGTGATAGCCCGCTTCAAGTCAGCCTGATTTAAATGTTGAAAAATGAGGATAGCAAACCGAACCACTGGCTAACGGCAGCCTTATTGATGCCCACAACTATGTGGTTCATGTTCATGTTAATCCTGCCTCTCATTGTTATACTCATTTTCAGTTTTGGTGAACGGGCTGCAGTAGGAGGGTACGCTGCGAGTTTTACTTTTGAACAGTATGCGAATCTTCCTTCGCGCCTGAAGGCATTCCAGAACACAATGATTTTTGCCACGATAGGGACATTATTGAGCCTGTTTATGGCTTATCCACTTGCCTACTATCTGGCGTTGAGAGTGGACCGAAGATATAAGTTCATCCTTCTTGTATTGGTGATTGTTCCGTTCTGGACCAGCCTCCTCATTCGCACATACGCCTGGATTTTTATACTGGGTGGCCGAGGTATCCCGTTAATGTTGGAATGGATCGGTATTGAGGGTGTCCGTCTGGTCAATACTCCTGGTGCCGTGCTGATTGGCATTGTGTATGGTTACCTGCCTTTGATGGTTTTTCCCATATTTGTTTCCCTGGAAAAAATCGATAAAAACCTGCTGGAAGCTTCCAATGATCTTGGTGGAACCCCATTTAAAACTTTTATGCAAATAACACTGCCACTCTCGATGCTTGGAGTAGCAACAGGTTGTATGCTTGTCTTTATTCTGCTGATGGGTGAATTCCTGATCCCGGCTTTTCTGGGAGGTGGAAAAGTATTTTTCATTGGGAACGCCCTTGTTGATCTGTTCCTGCAGTCACGCAATTGGCCTTTTGGTTCTGCTGTTTCTGTCACTCTGGTTGTGATCATGCTGATTACCGTTAGTCTTTATATGCGATTGACCATGCGTACCAAAACTGGCAGGGATGAATCCTTGATGTAAAAGAGGAAAACATACCATGCGACTTTACTCGATTGCCATTTATCTATTTTTGTATGTCCCTATCTTTATCATTGTCCTCTTCAGCTTCAATGCCGGACGACATGCCAGCGAGTTACGAGGTTTGTCTCTCCAATGGTATGGGAAAGCCCTCGCAAACCCGTTTGTTGTGGACGCTTTTGTAACCAGTTTAGTTGTTGCCTTAACAGTAGCCATTCTGTCCACCTTAATGGGGACAGCAGCCGCGCTGGCATTGCAGCGTTTGAAAGGAACCCTCCGAATCTTATTTGATGGAATGATCTACATATCAATCATGATACCTGGGATTGTGATTGGTATTGCAACACTGGTGGCATTGGTGACGGTCTTCAATTTCCTTAACCCCCTATTGGCTTCCGTATGGCCGGAGGGAGTTAAGCCGCTGAAACTTAATATGGGGTATGCCACCGTCATTGCAGCCCACACATTGTTTACAATGTCTCTGGTTATCATACTGGTTCGCGCCAGAATTTCCGGAATGGACCGTACCTTGATAGAAGCCTCAACCGATCTATATGCGACACCATGGCGCACCTTTTATCAGATTACACTACCACAAATTTTTCCGGCAATCCTGTCAGGTTTCCTACTTAGTTTTACTTTCAGTTTTGATGATTTCATTATTTCATTTTTTGTCGCCGGAGCGAATACCACGCTTCCTGTTTATATCTTTTCTTCAATTCGCCGAGGTATCACCCCTGAAGTAAATGCCATCGGCACAATGGTCCTCGCCGTATCTCTCATTCTTCTTATGGCTGCCCAGTACCTTTTACACGCACGTACTAACCGCTGACCGGACGAAACGGAAAGATGCAAGAAAGCAAATCAAATGGCCAAAGGCCTTTCTGAGAACAGATTTAAAAGGAATGGGAAAGTGATCGACTGCGTTTGGCCTGCTGAAACAATTCTTGGAGAAGCACCATACTGGTGCCCGGAAGAAAGTGTTCTTTATTGGGTTGATATTGATGGGAAATCCATCTTTAGATTTGATCCGGAATCAGGGGATCGTGACATTTTCCCGCAGGAATACGAATTCGGATGTATTGCCAAACGGGCAAAGGGTGGTTTTATCGGTGGTACTAACAAAGGGATTGTATTGCTGGCAAATGATCTGACAAGCGTAGAAATCGTTTCCAATCCGGAACCAAATTTATTGGAAAATCGATTTAATGATGGCAAATGTGACCGGCGAGGCCGTTTCTGGGCGGGAACGGCAGATGTCAATGAAATTGACCCTACTGGTTCTCTGTACTGTGTGGAAGAATCCCTCATAGTGGATCGCCATTTTTCCAATATAATTGTTTCCAACGGTTTGGGCTGGAGTCCCGATAATCGAACCATGTATTTCACCGATAGCGGTTTGCAGATAATACATGCATTTGATTATGATATTGTTACCGGAACTGTGGCCAATCGCAGAAATTTCGTTGTGGTTGACCCTTTAGACGGCATTCCCGATGGCCTGACCGTTGATGCGGAAGGTTATGTTTGGAGCGCGCATTGGGGAGGATCACGAATCTCACGTTATGATCATAATGGTCATGTAGATCAGGTTATCGAAATGCCAGTTCCCATGGTGACAAGCATGGCGTTTGGTGGCAAAAATCTAAATAAATTGTTTGTCACAACGGCCCGGCTGAATATGGAGGAAGACCAGATTAAAGCAGCTCCCTTGTCTGGCGGTTTGTTTGTGCTCGATGTTGACTGTGAAGGTCTGCAGGAAACCAGCTTTTGTGGATAAACACCAGCAGTGACCTGACTTGGGAACAGCTCAATGGATTGAGTTAAAAATGGGGTTTAAACGGTATACACAATCAGGCAACCTCCAAGTAAAATCCCCAATTCTTGTAAGATCAACCTTACATTGCCGAGGAAATTATGAGAATGGTCTTTTTTTGGGGTATATAAAATAAAAACTGTAAAATTAGTGTAAAAGTGGTATAAAATAACGATGGCACATTGGCTGACTGTTGCAGTAAATGGAGAGCAGGAAAAGGAAATGGAAGATCAGCTGAGCGATGGAGATGAAGTTCTTGTTTTTACAGGTGTCAGCGGCGGATAACGTTTAAGTGATAATTGATAAAAAATAGTGGAGAGAAATATGGCTAACGGTTACACAGGAAAAGTATTGCACGTCAACTTGACGAAGGGAGAACTGACGGTTGAAGAACCTGAAGAACAATTTTATCGCACTTACATGGGTGGTAGTGCGATGGGACTACACTATGTCCTAAAAGAAACTCCTACTGGTATTGATGCTCTGAGTCCGGATAATGTACTGG
>CAJXHL010000071.1 GCA_913054335.1 uncultured Gammaproteobacteria bacterium
TTAAGTGCTGAAGCAATGGTGCTCGATGTTAGCAAAGTTAATACAATCAAAAAATCTATAGAAAATAAAGGACCCTTTGATATTTTAGTTAATAGTGCTGGGTTGGGGCGCCACTCCCCCTCTATGGATACTTCAGTGGAGGATTTTGATGAAGTGATGAACGTTAATCTTCGTGGTGCTTATTTTGTGACTCAGGCTGTAGCAAAAGGCTTGATTGAAGATAAGAGGCCTGGCTCTTTGATCAATATTTCATCCCAGATGGGCCATGTGGGTGGCGTTGATAGGGCAGTTTATTCTGCATCAAAACATGCTGTTGAAGGCTTTACAAAGGCAATGGCTATAGAGTGGGGTCAATATCAAATTCGGGTTAATACTATTTGCCCAACATTTATTCGCACCCCTCTAACACAGTCAACTTTTGATAATCCTGAGCGAAAAAGATGGATTGAAAATAAGATAAAGCTTGGTCGGGTTGGTGAAGTTGAAGATATTATGGGGGCAGTGGTATTTCTTGCATCTGATGCATCTGCAATGATAACAGGCTCAGCATTAATGGTAGATGGGGGTTGGACGGCAGAATAATGGTGATTAAAAAAGTAACATCTATAGACGTGGCAAAATTAGCTGGTGTTAGTCAATCTGCGGTATCGCGCGTATTTACGCCCAATGCATCCGCTTCCAATAAAACTACCAAACTGGTTCTTCAGGCCGCTAAAGAGCTCGGTTATCGACCAAATGTGTTAGCGCGATCACTCATTACAGGGCGTTCACGCATCATCGGTCTCGTGGTTGCTTTTTTTGAGCACCATTTCTATCCAGAAGCATTACAGATTTTCTCCAATGCTTTGCAGCAAAAAGGGTACCACATATTGATTTTTATGGCCTCGAAAACGGCAGGTAACATTGATGATGTAGTTGAGGAAATTCTTGATTATCAGGTTGATGGCATTATTGCCGCATCTGTAGCGATGTCATCACATCTTGCCGCCCAGTGCAATTCAGCAGGTGTTCCAGTTGTTTTATTTAACCGCACTCAAGATGATGAAAGATTGTCAGCGGTCACCTCGGCTAATGTTCTCGGTGGCAAAAAAGTTGCCAGTTTTCTTATAGCTGGAGGACACAAACGCATAGGTTATATAGCTGGTTGGGAGGGCGCATCCACTCAGCGTGATAGAGAGGTCGGCTTTGTGGAAGAATTGCATGAGCAAGGTCGAGAGCTTTACGCGCGAGAGGTTGGCAATTTTGATGTAGATGAGGCGCGTCAGGCGGCGCGGAAAATGTTCACGGCTGATGAAATACCAGATGCAGTTTTCGTCGCCAATGACGATATGGCTTTTGCCGTGATGGATGTGTTGCGTTTTGAGCTTGGCTTGAAAATTCCGGAGCAGGTATCGGTTATTGGCTATGACGACGTACCATTGGCCGCTTGGCCGGCCTATGACTTGACAACGGTTCGTCAGCCAGCAAATCGAATGGTGGTTGAAGCCGTTTCTATCTTGCTTGATTGTATTGAAGACAAGAGTACAAAACCGCGTCGAATTGAAATAGATGGCCCCCTCATACTCCGAGGTTCGGCAAGATTTTCAGATAAATCGGGAAAAGAATAAGTGAAAGGTTTTGATCCAAAGTACGCAGATTTTCCTGATTTCATAAATAGAATTACTTATGAAATTTGGGAAGAGCGTGGAATTGACAAACTTCTTTATTTATACTCTAAAGATATTATATTAAGAGCCCCTCCTTCGCTTGTAATTGGAAATGAAACTGTTATAAAAGCTACCAAAGCAACACTATCAGAATTCCCAGACAGGCAGCTTTTAGGAGAAGATGTAATCTGGTCAGGCACTCCCGAAAAAGGGATGTTGTCATCCCATAGAATTATATCAACAGCCACCCACTTAGGAGATGGACAGTTTGGCAAGGCAACTGGTAAAAAAGTTGTTTTTAGAACAATTGCAGATTGCCATGCAATTAACAATCAAGTAAATGATGAATGGCTAATCCGAGATCAGGGCGCCATAGTTCGACAGTTAGGAATGCAACCAAGGGATTATGCTAGAAAGCAGATAGACCTGGAGGGTGGAGCAGATAAGTGTCAACATCCTTTTTCAGATTCTACGGATCAGATAGGGCCATATACAGGCAAAGGTGATAATAATGAGTGGGGCGAAAAGTACGTTGATATATTAAAACGGATTATGAGTTCAGATCAATCAGTTGTTACTTCTGAGTATGATCGTGGCTGCCACCTAGAATATCCTGGAGGGATATCTGGGCACTCATACACTGATGCCGATAATTTTTGGATGGGCTTGCGTTCATCAATGCCAAGTGCAAAATTTACTATCGAGCATCAAATTGGAAGAGAAGACAAAAACATGTCTCCTCGAGCCGCTGTTCGCTGGGTCTTAAAAGGTAAGCATGACGGCTGGGGTGTTTTTGGAGAGCCTACAGGTGCTGAGCTGTATGTAATGGGAGTATCACATGCTGAGTTTGGACCATGGGGCCTAAGAAGAGAGTACACCTTGTTTGATGAGATATCATTATGGAAGCAAATAATTATTAAGACGGGCTAACAATGACATTAGAGGAAATGGAAAAAAACATTGTTCGATATGCTGATTTAAAGCCCTGCAAAACAGCCTTTATAGATGCTCATACGCCTGGCTCAAGCCAAAAAGATAACTTTACAATTATTGGTGCTGGCGTATCAGAAAGCCCCGACCAGCATGTACACATTAATCAAACACCTGGTTTTAATATAGGTGCGGCTGGACAACCTCCAGGGTGCACTAATTCATTACATTCACACACAACTGCTGAAGTATTTTATGTATTAAAAGGGCGCTGGCGGTTTTTCTGGGGACGGTATGGCGATGCTGGAGAACTGGTAGCGGAAGAAGGCGACATGGTGAATATTCCTACTGGTATTTTTCGAGCATTCGAAAATGTTGGGGATGATTATGGAATGCTAATGGCGATACTTGGCGGGAATGATGCCGGAGGCGGAGTAACGTGGACCCCTGAAGTCATTCATGACGCCAAAAATTTTGGACTTATCTTAGGTGAGAACGGATTATTATATGACACTAAGAGAGGTGAATCTTTGCCAAAAAATGTCAATCCGATGCCCATCTTAAGTGAGGCTAAGCTGAAAAATTTTCCTGAAATTTCAACTGAAGAATTTATAAATAACTTTTTTGTTAGCTCTTCAGAATTAAACCGGCAGTCACAAAATTCACCTCTGAAGGTTATAGGAAAAGATGGAATTTTAAAGGATCGACCAGGCTTTGAAGTTGAATATATTACAACCGATACTTTTATTGATGAGCCGTATATTGCTAGTCGATATGAGGTAAATATGATTATGAGTGGTGTATGGAGCCTAGAGTGGAATGGAAATAGTACAAGCCTTTCCCCTGGAGATACATGCCTAATACAGCCTGATTTGTCTCATAAAATTGTCCCTGCTGAGTCAGGAAATGTAAGCCTTTTTCGTGTCACTAATACTGATGATACGGCAGGGCCAACACGGAGAAGATAATATTTTAATATATTTGATCAAGGAGTCATAAGTGAGGAGAATCTTAACTAGCCACGTGGGTTCATTGCCAAGAAGTCAAGATGTTGTTGACTATATTTTTTTACGAGAAAATAATCAGCAATATGATGAGAAAGAATTTGATGAGTGCATGCAAAACAATGTTCTAAGCACTGTTGAGAAACAAAAAAATGCAGGTATTGATATTGTTAGTGATGGAGAAACATCAAAAATATCATACGCGACCTATGTGAAAGACAGATATACAGGCTTCTCTGGTGACAGTCCTCGTAACGCACCTAAAGATTTGAAGCTTTTCCCAGGCTTCCTTAAAAGGCTATCGGATGATGGCGGAACCCCGCAATATGCCAGACCAATGTGCACTAGCGAGGTTAAGTCAAAAGGTCAGGGGGAGCTTCAAAAAGATATATCTAATTTGAAATCAGCACTGGCTGCAAATGGTGTCGAACGAGGCTTTATGAACGCAGCATCACCTGGCGTTATTTCACTATTTTTACAAAATGACTATTACTCAACAAGGGATGCTTATCTAGCTGCTTTGGCAGACGCTATGAGGGATGAGTACGAGACGATTGTAGCATCAGGCTTGGATTTGCAGTTAGATTGCCCTGACCTCGCCCTTTCTAGACACATGCTATTTAGTGATTTATCTGACTCAGAGTTTATAAAGATTGCTGAATCAAATATGGAGGCATTAAATCACGCACTAAAGAATGTACCGGAAGAAAAGGTGAGGATTCATATTTGTTGGGGTAATTATGAGGGGCCACATTGTTGTGATATTGGAATGGACAAGTTACTAGGAACATTAATGAAAGCGAAAGCTCGCTACATTCTTTTTGAAACATCGAATCCACGCCATGCTCACGAATGGACAGTTTTTCGTGATCGAAAAAACGAAATACCTGACACTAAAATACTTGTTCCTGGAGTTGTGGATACAACTACCAACTTTATTGAGCATCCTGAGTTAGTTGCAGAGCGCATTGAGAAGTTTGTCAATATAGTGGGGGCAGATCGAGTGATTGCCGGTTCAGATTGTGGTTTTGGAACTTTTGCAGGGTTTGGAGCGGTAGATCCAGACATTGCTTTTGCAAAACTAAAAAGTCTTTCTGAGGGTGCCGAGCTTGCAAGTGGGCGCGTATGACTCATTTGATAATGATTCCGGGCATGATGTGCGATGCCCGTCTTTTTGCGCCACAAATTGATGCATTTCGCTCTCAATACGAAGTGGAAGTTGCTTCGATATCTAGTCATACTAGGATAGATGAATTGGCTGCTAATGTGCTTGAGCGTGCACCTCATAAATTTGCTCTCGCTGGACTTTCAATGGGAGGCATTGTTGCCATGGAAATTTGCGCACAGGCACCAGACCGTGTTGTTAAGCTTGCACTAATGGATACCAATCCAATGAAAGAGTCAGACGAAATCAAGCAGTGGCGCAAACTACAAATACAAGAGGTGATGGATGGAAAGTTGCAAAAGGTTGTGCGTGATGACCTGAAACCTAAATATTTGGCTGATACACCGAATAAGCAAGCAATATTAGATATTTGCATGAAAATGGCGCTTTCTTTGGGGCCTAATGTCTTTCTTAGGCAGTCAATCGCATTGCGAGACAGACCTGATCAACAGGAAACCCTTCAAAGCCTTGATATTCCGACATTAATACTTTGTGGGGCAGAAGACCGGCTCTGTTCACCGGATAAGCATAAACTGATGCATGATTTAATCACTAATTCTAGATTGGAAGTAATAATGAATGCGGGACATATGCCAACATTAGAACAGCCAGAAAAAACCACGGAGGCGTTAAGACTATGGTTAACGAGATAATGGATGATGAATTATTAGCGCTTCTTCGCGCGGTAGACACACCAACTGTGTGTAATGCTATTGAAATGGCACAGGGAAAGCGTGGGTTTTCTCAATTTACTCGCGGAACAATGATTTGCTCTGCGCCCAAAATACCACCGATGATTGGATTTGCCAAAACCGCCAAAATAGCAGCATTGAGCCCATCTGATGAGCCCCAACAAGTGACTCGAGAGCGAAGGATGGCTTACTACCGCTATATGTCAGAAGTAAGTGGCCCTGCTGTTGCGGTCATAGAAGATATTGATTATCCAAATTGTATTGGTGCATATTGGGGTGAAATTAATACTAAAGTTCACAAAGGGTTTGGACTGTCCGGAGCTCTTACAAATGGCGTAGTTAGAGATCTTGGTGATCTTGCAGAAGAATTTCCAGTAGTGGCAGGCTCAATTGGGCCTAGTCATGGGTTTGTTCATGTCTGTGAGATTGATACAGAGGTGAGTATTTTTGGCCTCCGAATCGCATCAAATAATCTTGTCCATGCCGATCAGCATGGTGCAGTCATTATTCCTGATGAGGTGGTGCCAGATTTAGGGCGGGCCATACACAAACTGCTTGAGGCGGAAAAGATAATTCTTGAGCCTGCTGGCAAAGAAGGTTTTGATTTTGAACTTTTTCAAAGTGCGTGGGAAAAATTTGAAAAATCAAGGGTATAGGTCTACCTTGTATGCATTGATCGATAATGGTTATTGATATAGTAATGACGCTCTGTGAATAACGATTGTAAGTCGAGATTGGTAATTTATCATCTTAAAATCTTTCTGAGCCCTTACCGAATATAATTTGTCACTGTGCGCACTAGTGACCGACACTCTGAGTTTTTAGGAAGGCTAGTCATAACAGAACTCTTCCAGAATTAAATCAATAACTTAAAGTTTGATATATGTCAGAAGTTTTTTGTGTGCATACGATTGCAAATAGGCATTTTTGTGACATGTTGATGTGTTATAATTATTGCAAACGTATGCAATGATGTATTCGTTTACCTGCTTTTTCCCAACAGATAAGGCAATTGGCGTATTGGTAATAACCTTTAGGCCGTGATATTTTCAGTATAACGCAATACAGAAGTAGTACTAAATACTGATAATTTGAACTAATAACCAAGGAGAAAAATATGTTTATAAAAAAATTAACAACTGTTATAGCAATTTCAGCCTTTGCTACTAGTGTATCGGCTGGATGCGCTTTTGAAAATAATATTGAACTAAAATCACTTTCAAATTCTTTTGATGCTATGAAATCAGTCACTGAAGCTATGGCAGAATGTGGCAATGTCACTTCAACCTTGGATGTAGA
>CAJXHL010000072.1 GCA_913054335.1 uncultured Gammaproteobacteria bacterium
AAAATACAACTATGGTTCCAGCTATTGTCAGTATGTTTAATATGGAAACTACAACGACTGATCAAGTAGTAGCTGTTGCTGCTGCCGTATCAATAATTGCACCACTATTCTTTTTGGTAATGTTTTTTCAACGTCAAATTGTTACTGGTCTTACAGCCGGGGCGGTGAAAGGCTAGCCTCATAGATGGCTTTGATATCAAATCCTTTGGTGAGGTTATTTTTGGAGTAATAAAGGTATGAGAAACTACCAGGCAGAGAAAAAGCTGGTTCGAGACTACTATAAAGCTCTGGATAGAGTTAATGTCGATGGAATCACTGAAGTGTTGGGGCTGTTCATAGGAGACAATTATCTCTGGCGTGGATTTCACCCATTTAATGAGCAGTTTGGCGCTGAAGCCGTGTCTGAAATCTTCTGGAAGCCGTTTCGCCGTGCATTTCAACATATGCAACGCCGTATGGATGTTTTCTTTGCAGGCAGTAATGAAATTGACGATCACCAGTCGGTTTGGGTCGTTTCTATGGGTCACTTGATGGGTCTATTTGACAACGAATGGTTAGGAATAACACCATCAGGAAAGATGGCCTTTTTACGCTATTGTGAGTTTAACAAGATAGAACATGGAAAGATCACTGAAACGGCAATGTTCTTTGACATTCCACACCTCATGATTCAAGTGGGATTACATCCATTTCCAACTCAAACTGCAGCACATTTGGTACAGCCAGGACCAATGACACATGATGGCTTGATGTTTGAAGAACAAAACCCTGAAGAAGGTGAGAAAACTCTAGCTGCAATAGATTTCATGGTCAATGATCTGAAGAATTGGAAAGATCCAAAAAATCTACCTCTAGTTGAAGAACTTAGGAGGAGCTGGAACGAAGATATGATCTGGTGGGGACCAGCAGGCATCGGGTCGACTTATACAATAGATCGATACGCGGAACAGCATTCAGGACCGTTTCGTGCTCGTTTTACAGATCGTATATTCAACGGCCATCTTTGTAAATTTGCTGAAGGAAAGTTCGGGGGCTTTTTCGGCTGGCCAAACCTGACCTTGACACCTACAGGTGAGTTTATGGGAATGCCTACAAAAGCCAAACCTATTGACATGCGTGTTATAGATATGTATCGCCGGGAAGGAGACAAGTTATCCGAAAATTGGATATTTATCGATTTTTTGCACTTTTGGAATCAGCAAGGTGTTGATATTTTGTCTCGAGTGAAAGAGACATTAAGATAGTGACCTGTGAGATTTCTATTAAGAGAAATGGCAATCCTTACCAGAAAAGACTAATATTGACAAAATAAAGGGTCTATTGGATCGTCTATAGCTATATCTTCTATATAGGAATCGCCTATATGTCTAATAGGTTATCTAGGCTTTACAATGAGCAAGCTAAGGATTGTTCAGACATAGCAGACAGCATAGCCAACAAGCTATCAGAATTAGAGATACACAGAGCCAAGAAAGAGGCTGAGAAGAGGGCGGGTGTTTAGTCTCGGGGGGTGTGAGGGGGTATTTAACAACAACCTGACCCGCCTTAAACGTCTACAAACTTAGTGGTGCGCCCAATACGATTCGAACGTATGACCTACGGCTTAGAAGGCCGTTGCTCTATCCAGCTGAGCTATGGGCGCAATTACTGTTCTCTAATAAAGTTTAGGCTAGTAACACTAATAATAAATTTTTGGTCGGAGTGGAGGGATTTGAACCCCCGACCACCTGGTCCCAAACCAGATACGCTACCAAACTGCGCTACACTCCGAAAAAGGCATAATTATACTTTGATAGTCTCTCTAGTCAATGCCTAATTCATCCCAGATGCTATCAATTTTGGCAATTACCTGATCACTCATTACGATGGGGTCTCCCCATTCTCTATCAGTCTCTCCGGGGTGTTTGTTTGTGGCGTCAATTCCCATCTTTGAGCCTAGGCCAGAGATTGGGGATGCGAAGTCTAAATAGTCGATTGGGGTATTATCAATTAGAGAGGTGTCGCGAGATGGATCCACTCGTGTTGAGAGTGCCCAAATCACTTCTTTCCAGTCTCTAATGTTAATATCGTCATCAACAACAATAACAAATTTGGTATACATAAACTGCCTTAAAAATGACCAGACGCCCATCATCACTCGTTTTGCATGACCAGGATATTGTTTTTTCATGCTGACAATTGCCATCCGATAAGAGCAGGCTTCGGGCGGCAGATAAAAGTCAACAATTTCACTGAACTGCTGCTGCAATAAAGGCACAAAAACTTCATTTAAGGCGACCCCCAACACAGCTGGCTCATCAATCGGTTTGCCGGTGTATGTGGAATGGTAAATTGGGTTATTTCTGTGCGTTATTTTTTCAACGGTAAAAACTGGAAAAGTTTCGACTTCATTGTAGTAACCTGTGTGGTCGCCGAAAGGACCTTCTTCTGCAACCTCACCCGGGTGAATAACACCTTCTAAAATAATTTCGGCATTTTCTGGAACTTGTAAATCGTTGCCTAGGCATTTACAAACTTTGGTTTTTTTACCCCTCAGGAGTCCAGCAAAAGCATATTCGCTTAAGCTGTCAGGAATAGGGGTGACAGCTGCTAGTGTTGTCGCAGGATCTGCGCCAAGTGCAACAGAAATTGGAAAAGGTTCACCGGGATTTTTTTCACACCAGTCTTTATAGTCAAGCGCACCACCGCGTTGCGATAACCAGCGCATGATAAGTTTGTTTTTGTCCAATAACTGTTGGCGATAAATACCAAGATTTTGCCTATCTTTTGAAGGACCTTTGGTAATGACAAGGCCCCAAGTAATCAATGGTGCAACATCCTTAGGCCAGCAGGTTTGTATTGGTAGTTTGTTGAGATCAACATCGTCGCCTTCAATAATATTTTCTTGGCACTGCCCTTTACTCACAACTTTGACTGGCATATTGAGAGCTTGTTTAAAAAGCGGTAGTTTGTCGAGTGCATCCTTAAAGCCTTTTGGTGGTTCGGGTTGTTTAAGTTGTGCCAGAACTTTTCCAAGCGCGCGCAGGCCTTTCAAGTCTGCTTGACCCATCGCCATCGCCACTCTCTTGGTTGTCCCAAATAAGTTAGCAAGCACGGGCATGCTGGCGTCATTTACATTTTCAAACAACAATGCAGGACCTTCTTTATCTAAAGTACGCCGGCAAATCTCCGTTATTTCTAGGTTGGCATCGACTGGCGCTTTGATTCTTACAAGTTCGCCTTGTGCTTCCAGTGTTTCAATAAATTCTCTTAAATCTTGGTATTGCATTATTGCTCCAGGCTATGAATTTTGGAAGTAGTTTTTATGCGCTTTGATCTCATCATCATTCGCATAAACGACTTTGATTTTATTTGTATCAACATTCTTTTTATTAATCGATGTGGCAAAATTCATTTCTGCATCCGCGGGATTGATTTCTTGGAACAAGTTGGATTGTCCGCCAGTCATTGCCAAGTAAACTTGTGCAAGAATTTGTGCGTCCAATAATGCCCCGTGAATTGTACGTGCGCTTGCATCAATTTCAAAGCGACGACAAAGTGCATCTAAATTATGCATGGTGCCGGGTCGTTGCTCTTTAGATAACTCAAGTGTGTCAATTATGGTGCATATGTCTTCGATTTTTTTCTTAGAGCCAATCAGTTTCAGTTCGTTGTTAAGAAAGCCAAGGTCGAAGGGGGCATTATGAATAACCAAAGTCGCTCCTTCAATAAAGGCTATAAAGTCTTCAGAAATTTCACTAAATTGTGGCTTGTCCCTTAAAAATTTATCACTAATGCCATGAATATTGACGGACTCGCCAACATTTCGATTAGGTTGTAGATAGCGGTGAAATTCTAATTCAGTAATCTCTCTATCAAGAATTTGCACAGCCCCTACTTCGATGACTCGATGACCTTCCGAGGGTTCGATTCCAGTAGTCTCTGTATCAAGAACAATAAGCCTTTCCATATGAGTTGATTTCGCGTAAAATTGCTTCATTTTATCATCTGAGTAATTAAGGTTTTTTAAGAATATGGCAAGAGTAACAGTTGAAGAATGCCTAGAGCATGTCGAAAATAGATTTGAATTGGTTTTGGTTGCAGCGAAACGCGCTCATCAGTTGAATTCTGGTGGTTATAGATCAACCCTAGATGTTAAGAAAGATAAGCCAACAGTAGTGGCTTTGAGAGAAATTGAGGCGGGTTTGATTAATGCCTCTATCTTAACTGAAGAATATGCGATGGAAGAGGAGTTAACTGCTCAAGACAAACGCAACGCTGAGGCAACAATGAGTGAAGTCGTAGAAGAGCTTTCTGAAAAAGTGCTTGACACTGAAAGTGACGACTTAGCTGTTGACGCAGAATAAGCCTAAAAAAGTTGTTCTCAATAAAAATGACGCGAAAGCGTCATTTTTTTTTGCCTGATGAAATTAAATCAATTTTTTCTTCATGTGTATAGGCATTTTGGTAACATCAAATGTCCATTATCTAATTTGAGAAAGAGAATAATGACCTATCCGCCTATTAAAAGAGACAGAAAGCCTTTAATAGATTCTGAAACTTATGAATCCATGTACCAACATTCAATCAATGACTCTGACAGCTTCTGGGCTGAGCAAGCCGAGGTCTTTATTGATTGGGATAAAAAGTGGGATAGGGTTTCAAATGTGGATTTCAACCTAGGGGAAATTGCTTGGTTTGAAGGCGCAAGCTTAAACGTTTCTTACAATTGCATAGATCGCCATTTACCAGAACGAGGCGATCAAGTGGCGATCATTTGGGAGGGTGACGATCCAAATGCCAGTGAGTCAATCACTTACAACGAACTCTATGAAAAAGTATGTAAGTTTGCCAATGGATTGAAAAGTCTCGGTGTTGTTAAAGGCGACCGGATTTGTTTGTACATGCCAATGATTGTTGAGGCGTCTGTTGCAATGTTAGCTTGTGCAAGAATTGGCGCTATTCACTCTGTTGTTTTTGGCGGCTTTTCACCCGATGCTTTGCGAGATAGAATTCTTGACTGTGAATGCAAAATTGTTATCACTGCTGATGAAGGTGTACGTGGCGGTAAAGCTATACCTTTAAAGGCTAATGTTGACAAAGCAGTACAAGATTGCCCTTGCGTTGAAGCAGTTGTGGTTGTTGAACGTACCAGCGGTACAATTAACTGGGGTGAGAAGGATGTTTGGTATCATGATTTAGTTGCAAATGAATCTGCAGATTGTCCTTGTGAAATGTTTGATTCTGAAACGCCCTTGTTTATTCTCTACACCTCGGGTTCAACAGGCAAGCCTAAAGGTGTTTTGCATACATCAGGTGGCTATTTGCTTTATGCTGCAATGACCCATAAGTATACATTTGATTATCAAGAGGGCGATATTTATTGGTGTACTGCTGACGTGGGCTGGGTAACAGGCCACTCTTACATTGTTTACGGCCCTTTGGCAAATGGCGCAACAACACTAATGTTTGAAGGTGTGCCAAATTACCCGGATGCTTCGCGTTTTTGGCAGGTAGTTGATAAACACCAAGTCAATACACTTTATACCGCACCAACGGCTATTCGAGCTTTAATGGGCGCTGGTGATGAATTTGTTCAAAAAACCTCTAGATCAAGTTTGAAGATTTTAGGCACGGTCGGCGAACCGATTAATCCCGAGGCATGGGAGTGGTATTTCAACATTGTAGGCAAGGGAAGTTGCCCTGTTGTTGACACTTGGTGGCAGACGGAAACGGGTGGTCACATGATTACACCAATGCCTTATGCAACGCCTTTGAAGCCGGGCTCAGCTTCTAAGCCATTTTTTGGTGTTGAGCCCCAGGTATTGAGCGAAAGTGGAGAGGTTCTTGAAGGAAAGGCTGAAGGAATATTGGTTTTAGCTCGTTCTTGGCCTGGGCAAATGCGCACTTTATATAACAACCATGAGCGCTTTATGGAGGCTTATTTCTCAACCTATCCAGGAAAGTATTTTACAGGCGATGGCGTTAAGCGAGATGCTGATGGTTACTATTGGATTACCGGTAGAGTAGATGATGTATTGAATATTTCAGGTCACCGTCTTGGCACAGCAGAAATTGAGTCTGCTTTGGTTCTCCATGAGTCGGTTAGTGAAGCAGCAGTTGTGGGCATGCCCCACGATATCAAAGGCCAAGGAATTTACGCTTATGTATCACTTATGGCAGGCTTAGCGGGCTCCGAGAATATTCGCCAAGAATTAGTGGCTTTAGTTCGCAAAGAGATTGGTCCAATTGCCACCGTTGATAAAATACAATTTGCTTCTGGTTTACCAAAAACAAGATCTGGGAAAATTATGCGACGCATTCTAAGAAAAATAGCCGAAAATAATTATGAGGATTTGGGCGATACATCAACTTTGGCCGAGCCAGAAGTGGTTAAAGATCTTATTGCTAACAGAGTTAAATAACAAATACCTTTAAAGTGTATCGTTTTTCTATAAATACGTATTAAGAATAAGCCTACGATTATTGATATTTGAATCTTTAGAAGGATTTATTTATCAGTATCTTTTGCAATGGGGCCAGATTCTATGTACTTTTCTAAGGAAAAACCCAAATCCACTTCCACTTCTTCAGTTTTTGAGGAATCTACTGGCATTTTCATGTCTTTTTCTGGTTCTGATCCTATTTTTTTGATCAATTCTACTTCATT
>CAJXHL010000073.1 GCA_913054335.1 uncultured Gammaproteobacteria bacterium
CGAGCAGCACAACTGAATAATGGATAACTACGCTGTCTTTGGTAACCCAATTGAACACAGCTTATCGCCAACGATTCACACTCAGTTTGCTGAGCAAACTGGGTGTGATATACGTTATACAAAAATCCTAGCAGCAAAAGATGAGTTTACTGACTGCGCGCTTGATTTTATTTCTTCAGGTGGCAAGGGCTTTAACATTACAGTTCCATTTAAAATAGAAGCTTTTAAGATTGCTAATCACCTCACACTTAATGCCAAAACAGCGGGAGCTGTTAACACCATCAAAATTCAAGATGGTGAGCTCTATGGCGAAAATACGGACGGCAAAGGCCTTGTTAACGATCTCTGTAATAATCTAGGACTGTCGTTAGAGGGTAAAGACATCCTTATACTCGGTGCTGGTGGTGCCACTCAAGGCATTCTATTGCCTTTACTGGAGCAAAAGCCAGTCAGGATATTGATTGCCAACAGAACAAAAGCTAGAGCGGAAAAACTGGCTATGGATTTTGCCACACACGGCAAGGTTTGTGGTTTTGGTATGGATCAAATCAAAGCCAAACCGGTTGATATTGTTATTAACGCGACTAGTGCTTCTTTATCAGGCGAAATGCCAGCGATATTACCAGGGGTTGCAAAAGGCGCTTTTTGTTACGACCTAATGTATGGTCAGAAAACGCCTTTTATGAATTGGGCTAAACAAAGTGGTGCCAGTGGCGTTAGTGATGGTTTGGGGATGCTTGTTGAGCAAGCAGCAGAAGCGTATTATTTCTGGCGCGGTGTGATGCCTAAAACCGATGAAGTGCTTTCATCACTCAGGGCGACAATCGGCTAACAACCCATTCACCCTCTTCTCTTTTATAGATAAGACGATCATGAAGGCGATTTTCTCTACCTTGCCAAAACTCAATAGTTTCAGGTATGACACGATAACCGCCCCAAAAGTCTGGCAACGGCACTTCGCCTTTGGCAAACTTATTCTTCATGGATTCAAATTGACTAAGCAGCAAACTTCTTGAAGAAATACTGGAAGATTGTTGAGACGCCCAAGCACCCAACTGTGACTCTTTCGGTCTAGAGGCGAAATACTTAATGGATTCCAAGGTTGAGATTCTTTCCACCTTGCCCATAATCTTCACTTGTCGCTCCAAAGCAAGCCAAGGGAATAATAAGGCCGCTTGTGCTCGCTCGCCTAACTGGTGTGATTTTGTCGAGTCGTAATTGGTAAAAAAGACAAAGCCTTTTTCATCAAAAAACTTCAATAAAACTGTACGGACACCGATATTGTTGTCATCCGCAGTAGCTAAGCTCATTGCACTTGGCTCAACGACACCCACCTCTTTTGCCTTCGCAAACCACTGAGAAAATTGCACAATAGGACTGGCATCAAGCTCGTCTCTACGCAAACCATTTTGGCGAAACTCACGCCTGAGATGGGTTAAATCACCGGTCATAATATTTAAACTTAAAAAGGTAGTAAATTGCTTTTTTTCGATTCAGTCAAATGCTGCGTAATCAAAGCCTTAACTGGCGGGAACTTGTCAGCAAACTTGAGTACAAACCTCCTGACTTGTTTGGCTATCGCGTCATCGTTGGTAAATAAAGCAACAATACCATTGGTGCCAAAGAACATTAGTCGAGTTAGATTAATCTGTTTTTTCTCAAAGCGTGTAAGTACAGCACTTGCACCAATATCGCCACCTTTTTCTAGGGCTTCATAAACGCTTTCAGCAAGTATATTTTGCCCTCTCAAACCCAAATTAAAACCGTGCGCTGTAACGGGGTGCATACCAACAGCGGCGTCACCGATAAGTGCAAATCGATTGGCTTTAAAACGCTGCGCATGAACACCCACCAACGGATAAGAATGGCGTTCACCAATTTGATTCATCGCGCCCAACCTGTTATTAAAACCCTTGGCAGCAAGCGCATTAAAATCATCTTCATTAAGGCCTAGCATCTCATCAGCTTTGTTGGCTGGAACGGTTAAAACCACCGATGAAACATCGCCGTTCATTGGCAGCAGTGCCAAAGTGTGGCCATAATTAAAACACTCTAGGGCGACGTGATTGTGCGGTTTTTCGTGGGTCATCCGCGTTGTGATCATCACCTTAGAAAAATCTCTCATTAGTGAAGGTATGCCCATCTTACGACGAATCGCTGAGAATCTACTGTCCGCAGCAACGACCAACTTAGATTCAATTGTACGGCCATTTGAAAGCTCAATTTTTGCGTGGCCTGAACTCGTGCTGACATCTTCAACACTTACTTCGTTAATGATTTCAATATTATCAGCGTGCGTCGCGCGCTCAAAAAGCGCTTTTCTAATAAGCTGATTGGGCACAAGGTAGCCAAGCGCATCAATGGATGATTTGTTGGTATTAAAGCTTAACAACGATGGCGAATCACCATCAAAAACTTTGGCTTCTTTTAACGGACTTACCTCGTCCTGGTCGATTAGCGACCAAACGCCCAGCTCATTAAGTACTTTTCTAGATTGATGGGTAAGCGCAATTTCTCGCCCATCCACTTTTGGATTGGCGATAGCAACTAATGGTGCTTTTTCCACCAAAAGCACTTTTAGTTTTGATTTTATCATCGAGCAGGCAAAGCTCAGACCCACAGGTCCACCGCCAATAATGACGATATCGTAGTCCATCACATAGGAATGTCGTTATACACAGCGGTATTATAACGTTCTTTACAACAGGAGTTCTATTATGATTTCTTACAATGAAACAGTTAAAAAGCAGTTAAAAAACTACTGAGAAGCCTGATGTGTTAGCTCTACTTGCCGGAGCCAATACTTGCTCTTTTCTAGGTCTTTCTCAGTGCCAATGCCCTGCTTATACATTGCTGCCACTTTAAACTGAGAGTTGATATGCCCCTTGCGTGCGGCGGCAATATAATACTCATACGCCTTGCTTTTGCTCACGGCAACACCCTTGCCGTATTCGTACAAATATGCCAACTTAGCATAGGCATCCAAATAACCCATCTCAAATGCTCTGGTATAGTATTCCTTGGCTTTAATATAGTCTTGAGAGACACCCAAGCCTGATTCATACAATAAACCCAAGCGATACACTGCCACAATGTGATCATAGGCCGCAGCAAGCTTATACCACTGAACAGAGTTGTTGTACTCTGTTTTAACACCCTTGCCATATTCATAAAGAAGACCTAATTGGAACTGAGATTCGACATGACCCTTCTCTGCTGAGATCTCAAACCATTTAAATGCATTTTTGTAATTACCCTGTGCAAGATACTCAAATCCTCGCTCATATTGTCCAGGCTCCTCGCTAAACTTTGCTTCAGCGTTATACCATTTTTTAGCTTCTTCTAAGTCTCTATCAGTGCCCTCACCTTTTTCATACATCTCAGCAAGATTATGTTGAGCATCTAAATGATTTTGTAGTGCTGAGAGGCGAATTAAACCAAAAGCCTTTTTGAGATCACGCTCAACACCGATACCTAAATAATACATCGCTCCTAAATAATATTGTGCTTTTGGGTGGGTTTCATCTGCCGCATGTGTCAGATATTCAATGCCTTTAGCATCATCTTGATTAACGCCAACACCTTCAATGTACATTACGCCAAGTGCTGTAATCGCATCAAGATCATTAACTTTGGCAGCATGTTTAAAAGCAAGCAGTGCCTTGGAATAATCTTGCTTTACGCCTTCACCATAAAAATACGCTTTACCCCTATCGTATAAAGAAGAGTCTGCATACATTGGGATGGTTGTTAACGACAAAATAGCCGCCAGTATAATCATTCTCATAAGAGGTGATTGTATACCAAACACCTTATGTCGAGCTTTCTTTATTGCTTAATTGATAGTCACAGCAAGTTCTTTAGCTGTATGACCTGGGTGCTGTTTTCTGGATGAAAAAAAATGGTAGTCACGGTCAGATTTGAACTGACGACTTCCAGCATGTCATGCTGGCACTCTAACCAACTGAGTTACGCGACTATAAAGGCGGACATTATACTTACTCGAAAACCGAGCGGATAATTTTTTGGATATCACTGGCCGCTTGATAGCGATTTTCAGCGTTTTTAATGGGACGACCCACAACAATATAATCCGAGCCACTTTTAAAGGCTGTGGCAACATCAACCACACGCTTTTGATCATCATCGTTTGCCACCGGTCTAATGCCAGGCGTAACTGCAATCAGCTTGTTATCAACAAACTCACGTAAAAAAGGCACCTCAAGACCCGAAGAAACAACGCCATCACAACCGGCCTCAAAGGCACGTTTGGCACGAGAAATCACCAAATCCTGAACATCGCAATCAAAACCTAGGTCGTCAAGATCACCTCTGTCTAAACTTGTTAGTGCGGTCACCGCTAAAATTTTCAAATCCCCCTTGTTTTGCGCCGCTTTTTCCATTAGGGCTTGGTTGCCATGAATGGTGGCAAAAGTGGCACCATAACCACTTAGGCGTGCAATTGTACGACCAACTGTCTCGGGCACATCAAAGAACTTTAAATCAACAAATACTTTTTTATCTTGCTTGATAAGCCAATTAAGGAGATCGAAGTAGCAACCTGTCATTAACAACTCCATGCCGATTTTATAAAAATTAACACTATCATCCAGCTCAGCAACTAAGTTTTTCGCTTGATCAATCTCAGGCACGTCTAAGGCAAAAATCAAACGATCTTCAACGTTAATATTTTTCATATAATCTCAATAAATTTAATAAAAAACCCTGTAATGCACTGTAGATACTGATACAAATATGAGACGAAATTATACTTTGAATGGAAATCAACCATCCAAATAAAGCAAATAAAAACTTACTTAAGTTAAATTAGGGAATTTACACAACCAATAACCGAAAATCGGGCTACTCAACTATAATAATGGGGTTGATACTAACCTTGACTTTTATAATGTCATCCACTGGTCTGTTTTTGGTTTTATAAGTGAAATCGCGACCTTCGTAGTGATACTCGATTAGATAGTAACTCAAACGTCGCTCAGATCTTCGCTGATATTTTATTTCACAAATTTCTTCAGAAACGATTCGACGCTTACCGGAATTTTTCAGTTCTTGATCATGTGCCAATGAAGCGCCCAATATAGTACCTGCTATCGTTAGGGCTTTTTTCCCATCCCCTTTGCCAAGAGCATTACCGAAAAGGCCACCAAAAATACCGCCAATTATTTCGTTAGTGGCACTCCCATCTGAGCTTCTTACAGTAGTTTCTTTAATATAGCACTCTTTGTAAGGTTCTTCAATGATGTAATTTTTGTATACCTTCTCAACCGAAATCACTTTGGCGTAATCTGAATAACTTCCTGCCAGAGAAAACTGAGCACCTAACAATAACGGCAATAGAATGAATTTATTTATTTTCATATTAAGACTCCATATTGTCCAACTTGTATAATTAGGATTATATACCTATCATCAATCTTATTCTATGACTTCTACCAGTCAAAAAACGCTTTACTATGTGCATGATCCAATGTGTTCTTGGTGCTGGGCTTTTAAGCCAACCTGGCAGAAAGTCCGAGCTGAAATCGACAATAAAGTTAATTACCGCTATTTACTTGGCGGCCTTGCACCGGATAACAACGTTCCAATGGGCCTAGAGACGCAAAACTATATCCAGGCTAATTGGGAGAAAATCCAACAGGTTGTGCCGGGCACAGAGTTTAATTTTGATTTTTGGCGTTTTTGCGAACCTAGGCGCTCGACTTATATAGCGTGTCGGGCGGTTATTTGTGCAAGAAAACAACAGCCACGAGTTGAGGAACATTTTATAGAGGCAATTCAGAGGGCTTATTATCTTGAAGCAAAAAACCCGTCAAATAAAGACACTTTAATCGGCATTGCCGAAAAATTGGGATTGGGCACGAAACAATTTGCCGACGATTTGACTTCACCT
>CAJXHL010000074.1 GCA_913054335.1 uncultured Gammaproteobacteria bacterium
GCCACTCTTGCTCACTGCTAAGAATTTCAACCCTTAAATTGTACTAATTCCAGCAATACCTTGGGCATTAATCGAGTACGCGCGCTGAAGATTCTGCAAACTCATTCCTCCTAAAAGATAGACAGGCAAATTGCTTATCTCCACTAATTCCTTTGCTTTGTCCCAGCCAAGTGGCAGGGTATTCGGGTGGCTTTTTGTTAGCTCTACTGGCGCGATAGAAATATAGTCGGCATCAATGATTTCTGCGTATTCGACCTCTTCGATATTATGTGTGGAAGCGCCGAGGAGCTTGTCATCAGCGCACGGTCGCTCACTTAATGATAAGAGCTCTTGAGTGGTTAAATGCCAGCCGTCACAAGGCTCACGAAAAGTTTTGTCTATTGTGTTTAGAATGAGTTTGACATTGGCGTCTTGGCAAGTTTGATAGAAACACTCAACAAAGGGTAAATCAAGCACTGTTTTGGCTCGAAGCTGAACCAGTTCAGAGCCACTATTAATATGAGCGCGCAGTTGTTCGAGCAAGACATCTTCAGATTCGTTTTCGGGCGTAATCCAATAGTGATTTGGCAGGCAGATTTTGTGAATAATCGCTTTCATCGTTGGTAGCAAATTGAAGTCATTTAGCTTCTCTGTCGGACACCAAACAATATTTTGCCCTTCTACTCCTCTCGCTTTGCCATCGAAGTGATCAATGGCGTAGATCCATAAATAAACAGTTTTATTTGGATACTGATGACACATGGTGTGCATCAAGTTTGATGCGGAAATTTCAACGCCTAATTCTTCTTTTAATTCACGCGCTAGACTGGCTTCATTGCTTTCACCTGCCTTGATTTTTCCACCTGGAAGTTCCCAGTATCCGCCCATAAATTGATCTTGTCGTCTTTCGGCTATTAATATCTCGCCTTTGGTATTTCTAAGGATGCCAACCACAGCTTTAACGATTGTCGTATTAATTATCGGTGTTGAGGGGGCGTTAACTTGATGTGTCTCTCTTGTCACTATTGTGCATTTGCAAAGGTAAAATAGCCATTTTACTATTTGATTTCGTTCATTGGATGCTGCAAAAGACTCTTGAAGATAAAATAACAATGTTAATGCCATTTAGGCAAACTCTTTCTCAAAACCTTATGGGAATTGAAAGAGAGAGTTTGCGTGTTGGCACTGATGGGGCTATCTCTCAAGAGCCTCACCCCAAAGCCTATGGCTCTGCTCTCACCAATCCATCAATTACAACGGATTTTAGCGAAGCATTAATTGAATTGGTCACCAAACCTTTTGACAGTGCCGATAAGGCATTGGATGACCTAGATTCTACCCAGCATTTTGTTTATCACCATTTACCTCAAGATCAACGTTATTGGCCGGCGAGTATGCCTTGTGTCACGAAGGGTGAAACACACATCCCAATTGCCCAGTATGGTGATTCCAACCGCGGCAAGATGAAAACGGTTTACAGAAATGGCCTTGCCAATCGTTATGGCAGCGTGATGCAAACGATTGCTGGCATACATTTTAACTATTCATTTTCACCAGATTATTGGCAGGCTTATCAACAATTAATTGCGCCCGATACACCAATGCAATTTTTTATTGATGAGCACTATATGGCATTGACGCGCAATGTTCTTAGGTTTGGTTGGCTGATTTCCTATTTATTTGGTGCTTCAGCAGCGGTCTGTAAGTCTTTTTTGAAAGATTACCACAAACATAATTTGCATGAGTTTGATGAGAATAGTTATTACTTACCCTATGCCACCTCACTACGTATGGGCGATATTGGGTATCAAAACTCTCAAGAAGATAAGGCGGGGGTTAAGGCAAATTACAACAGTTTATGTCACTATGTTCATAGCCTTCGTGCGGCCATGGAAACCAGTTCTGCCGACTACGAAGCCATCGGCTTGAAAAAAGATGGCGAATATCAACAACTAAACACCAACATTCTGCAAATTGAGAATGAGTATTATGCGTCTGTGCGCCCCAAACCGAAATTGAATGGCTTTGATAAGCCACTCAACGCTCTCAACAAGAGTGGCATTGCCTACATCGAGCTTCGATCGCTGGATGTTAACCCCCTAAATCCTCTGGGCATTGACAAACAACAAATACATTTTTTAGAGGCTTTTTTGCTTTTTTGCTTACTGCAAAAATCTCCGCCCATTTCCACTGCTGAACTTTTTGAGATTGACTCAAACAATCATCTTGTAGCACATAAAGGGCGCGATCCAGACCTGCTATTAAAAAAACACGGAAAAGAAATACCTTTGCAAGACTGGGGCTTGGATATCGTAGAAAAAGTGAGGGCGTGCTCTAAGCTATTAAGTTCAGCGCATGAGAAGTCGGTTAGAATTATTGCTGAACGTATTTGTAACTCCGCTTTGACACCTTCTGCCATTATGTTAGCGGAGATGCGGAAAAATAAACAAGGTTATTATCAATACGTTAATGAGATAAGTCACCAATATAAAGATTTGTATCGACAGCAAGAAATAGACAAAAAGAAATTTTCCGACTTAAGAGAAATGGCAAAGTCTTCACTTCGACAGCAAGCCGAGATTGAGTCGCAAGACAAGATCAGTTTTGACGAATTTATTGCTGAGTATTTTTCCATCGATGGCTAAGATAGAAACAATTTGCGCGTTGGCAACGGCTGTAGGACAAGGTGGTATTGGCGTTGTGCGAATCTCTGGACCATTAGCATCGGACATCGCTAATCAAGTCTTGCGAAGAAATCTTGAACCGCGCTACGCTTATTATGGTTCTTTTTATGATGGTGAAGGTGATGAGATAGATAAGGGTGTTGCTATTTACTTCCCTAATCCGCATTCATACACCGGCGAAGACGTGTTTGAGTTGCAAGGCCATGGCGGCATGAGTGTGATGCGACAGTTGCTTGAAGTAGCTACCAGTCTTGGCGCACGTTTGGCTGAGCCAGGTGAATTCTCTAAGCGAGCATTCCTTAACGGCAAAATGGATTTAGTGCAAGCGGAAGCAGTGCAAGACCTAATTCAAGCGAGCTCTGATCAATCTGCTCGTTGTGCCATCAGATCTCTTTCTGGCGAGTTTTCCGAAAAGATTAATCACCTATTAACGGCGATGATTAATTTAAGAGTATTTGTGGAAGCAACCATTGATTTCTCTGATGAAGAAATTGATTTCTTGGCAAGCCATGAAGTGGCGGAAAAATTGGAAAATTTAGCCTGTGAGCTCACTGAGATTTTAGAGTGTGCCAATCAAGGTGCATTGTTAAGAGATGGGATTCACGTCGCAATAGCCGGTAAACCCAATGCCGGTAAGTCGAGTTTACTTAATGCCCTGACCGAGCGCCCGAGTGCGATTGTGACTGCAATCGCTGGCACAACCAGAGATGTATTAAAAGAAACCATTCATATTAATGGCATGCCGTTGCATATTATCGATACTGCAGGATTGCATCAATCAGAGGATATTGTGGAGCAAGAGGGCATTCGCCGAGCACATGCTGAGATTGACAATGCCGACGTGGTGTTATTGGTATTTGATGCCAAAGATGGTGCGGCTGACCATTCTATCTTGCCGTTTGAGGTGGCCAATAAACCCATTATTGAAATTCGCAACAAGATTGATTTGGTGAATGAGCGTCCGCAGAGTCAAAATAGTGAGGATTGTGTTAGTATCAGTTTATCGGCAAAGTCAAAAGAAGGCGTTAGTCTGTTAAAACAATCACTTGCTGATGTGGCTGGCTATCATCCAGTGGGCGACGGTCTTGTGCTGGCTAGGAAGCGCCATATTATGGCGATTAAAGCCACCCTTGAATTTGTAGAAAATGCCATCCATCAACTTGAAGCTGGTGCCAGTGAACTGGTGGCAGAGGATTTACGTCAAGCGAGTATTTCACTGGGCAGTATTACAGGTGAATTTACTTCTGACGACTTGTTGGGAGAAATATTCTCATCATTTTGTATTGGCAAATAACGTTTCGTTAAATGCTCTTATATATAGTCAGTGGAAACAGCCAAGACTGCGATGACCAATAAAACGACGGTTTGCAAGACAACCAATGCAATCGATTTGCCGCCCAGCTCCATCATTGACTTAAGTGAAGTGCTGACACCAAGCCCGGCAATCGCAAACACTAAAAACCACTGAGACACAGAAGAGAGAAATTCTGAGACAACAGCAGGAATAAGCCCAGTGCTATTCACCAATAAGCAAACAGCAAAGGCAAGCGCAAACCAAGGAAAGGCTTTGCCGCTGATTGTGTTGGACTCATTGTCACTCTTTAATAGCAGTGCAATAACAATCACAACAATCGGCAACATTGAGATTCTGAGGAGCTTGATGAATGTAGCCACATCACCGGTTTCGTTTGAGACGGCATAACCTGCACCCACCACTTGGGCGACATCGTGAATTGTCGAACCGATGAGAATGCCCATTTCAGCTTCACTGAAATCCAACATTGAGAACAGAATGGGATAGGCGATCATGGCAAAGGTCGATAAGGCCGTGACACAAACCACAGTAAATAAGGTGTCACGGTGTTTGTCTTTCCAGTTCGGCAGTACCGAGGCCACAGCTAATGCTGCAGATGCACCACAAATGGCTACAGCGCAAGCCGTTAATAGGCCGAATAGATGTTGCCTACCCATCAGCTTGGCAATACCCCAGCTCAGTGCGATTGAAAGGATGACAAGTAGTGGTATAAATAACAGTGCATTGGTACCGAGACCCAAGATCTGATCAAGCGTGACGCGAAAGCCTAATAACGCCACACCAAAGCGCAAAATTTTCTTGCTTGAGAACTCGATGCCTGGTGCGCAGCGCTCATCGCTTGAGAGGAAGTTAAAGGCAATACCAATGAGGAGGGCGAACAACATCACTGGTGCTTTATAGTGAGAGCTCAGAAAGCCAGCAGCCGCGGCAATGGTGCCAACCACTATTAAGCCGGGGAAAAGCATCTCAAGCCGGTTTTGAAAACTATTAAGCAATAACTTCATTTAGCTGTATCAGGAATATTTGAATTGCATCATTCTAACACTATAAAAATCTCTCATAATTGATAAAATCTAAATGAATTATAGGATGAGTGTCAACTGGAACATTAGCCGAATTTGACAATCAATCATGATGTTATTATTAACAAGTAGTCAGCTAGGGGAAGGATTAAAGCACCCTTGTGCAAAAAAGGATGTCTAGGAGCGTTGACACCAAAGAAATAACGTAAATTAGACAAACAATAAAATAAGGCCTATAATATTGTTTTTACGCACTTTTATAAGTGGCGTAACCAGCGAGAAGTCACATACTTTGGATTTATTTAGAAAATAATCCAAATAAAGGTTGACGCATAGATTTAGGCATGTATAATTTCCCGCTTTCACCGAGCAAATGATTCAATTTAGTGCTTCATTTGACCCGGTAGTTCTTTAAAAATTTATCAAGCAACTTGTGTGGGCACTCGTACAATAATATTGTGCAAGTGCACATAAAAAACTAAAGCAATTAAGCTTTTAAAAAAATTGAACGCAAAGCGCACTTATTTATAAGTGTTGCCAATGTTCTAAAAAGTCAAAGATTAAACTGAAGAGTTTGATCCTGGCTCAGATTGAAC
>CAJXHL010000075.1 GCA_913054335.1 uncultured Gammaproteobacteria bacterium
TCGCTTGAACCTGCCATTCCTTCTTGTGGATTGAGAACGCCAGCAAGGTAGTTTGGCTCAGAGTTTGCCTTAAGGTGTTTGACGACTCGAGAAATTTCAGCGTCGTCAACATAGGCACCATGTACGCGGTTAAGGCGTGAAATGCTTGGCGCCATATAAAGCATATCGCCCATGCCGAGTAATTGCTCTGCGCCGGACTGATCAAGAATGGTACGTGAGTCGGTTTTTGAGGAGACTTTAAACGAAATTCTCGTTGGCACGTTAGATTTGATTAGGCCCGTGATTACGTCCACACTTGGCCTTTGGGTCGCGATGATTAGATGAATACCGGCAGCGCGTGCTTTTTGTGCAATACGAACAATCAAGCCTTCGACACGCTTGGATTTGTTGCGATCTTCCTGCGCAAGTGCACCCAACATATCTGCGTATTCGTCAATAACAATCACAATCAGTGGTAACTCATCAAGCTCCGGGGCTTTTTCGCCTTCTGCTGCGGTGTTTGCATTGAAAGATGGGTCTAATAAAGGCTTGCCGGCCTTTTTGGATTTGACTAGCTTGTCGTTAAAAGCGTCGATATTTCTAACACCAAATTTAGCCAACAAAGTGTAACGCCTCTCCATTTCGTTGACGCACCACCACAATGCGCTTGCCGCCTCATTCATATCGGTGACAACTGGCGCCAATAAATGAGGAATACCGGCGTAACAGGCAAGCTCAACGATTTTTGGGTCGATCATAATGAATCGAACCTGCTCGGGCTTGGCCTTATATAAAATACTTAAAATGATCGCATTAAGGCCAACAGACTTGCCCATGCCCGTTGCACCAGCAACAAGCAAGTGTGGCATTTTGGCTAAATCCGCAACAACAGGGTTGCCATTAATATCCTTGCCAAGCCCCATAGAAAGTATGGATTTGGATTTAGTGAAGGCGTCGGCCGAGAGGATTTCTTTGAGGCCAATCATCTCACGTTCGCTGTTTGGAATTTCAAGACCAATGACGGGCTTGCCTGGAATAACATCAACTATTCGCACACTCTCAACCAACAATGCTCTAGCAAGGTCTTTGTTGAGATTCATTATTTGACTGACCTTAATCCCTGGTGCTAGCGAGATTTCAAATTGAGTGACAACCGGTCCCGGGGTGACCGCGGTTATGGCGACATCAAAGCCAAAATCTTTAAGTTTGAGTTCGACTTGTTCCGATATCAACTCCAGCTCGCTGTCGCTATAGCCTACTTCGGTATTATTAACCTCATCAAGTAGGTCAATATCTGGTAGCCCACTTGTGGTGCTGGCTTTGTATAAGTTACTGGTTTCAGCGGTCTTGGGCTTTTTTAGCCTGGCAGCAGCAATCACCTTTTCTTTGACTGGTTTTGGCGCTTTTGTTTTCACTCCTTCTGGCGCTCGAACCGGTTTGAGCGCTTGTTTAGCAGCACGTTTTTGACTTGCTAGTTGGTGCCGTTCTTTTGATTTGGCACGTTGATTTTTTACGCCACTCAACACAACACCTGCAATTTTTATCCAAGAGGCGCTGGTGGCAAGACTAAGGCCAACCATAATAATGCCAATATAAATAATGGTAGAAACACTACCGAAAAGTTCTCTAAAGAACATGTCATGCATCATTTCGCCTATCCAGCCACCACCAATGCCGGGTTTTGGCATGTGTTGGTTAAACAGTGCCGTGGTAAAAATCAGCATCGCCAGATAGGAAAGCAGGCGCATCACGAAGATCGCCTGGTTCTTGTTTTCAGCCTTGGCATCTCGATGAAAGTTATATCCCAACCACAATATAGAGATAGGAATCACGTAGGCAGCATACCCCAAGACAGCAAAAGAGATATCACTCAACCAAGCACCAAAGACACCTGCTGCATTACTCACAGGTTTCAACAAGACAACGTCGCCTGTCCAAGGGTCTTCGGAGGGCAGGTGGCTAACAAGCGAAATTAAGTAAACAACGCCCAGCGTTGCCAGTAAAATAAAAATGACTTCGTTGGTCACTCGGGAGCGGCTATTTTTGCTTTTCGGCGAGACTGTCCGTTTGTTATTTTTTTTCAATGTGCTTTAAAGATTTTTGTATAATATTCGCTTCTTAAACAGTATAAAGTAATTCAAATGAGTGATATTAAGCATTGTCGAGTTTTGATTGTTGGATCAGGCCCTGCCGGCTATTCTGCAGCTGTCTATGCAGCTCGTGCAAATTTAAATCCAGTGATGGTAAGCGGCCTTGAACAGGGCGGTCAGCTAATGACAACTACGGATGTTGATAACTGGCCTGGCGATAATGATGGCGTTCAAGGCCCAGACTTGATGGAGCGCATGAAAGAGCACGCTGTACGTTTTAATACCGAAATCATTAACGACCATATCACTGAAGTTGATTTTTCTAAGCGCCCTTTCACCCTTACAGGCGGCGAGACAACATACACAGCCGACGCAGTGATTATTGCCACAGGCGCTACTGCCATGTATTTAGGGCTTGAATCGGAAGAAGCCTTTAAGGGAAAAGGCGTATCGGCTTGCGCAACTTGCGACGGTTTTTTCTATCGTGGCCAGAAAGTGGCTGTAGTTGGTGGCGGTAATACGGCGGTCGAAGAGGCACTGTATTTATCTAATATTGCTGACCAAGTCACTATTATTCATCGTCGCGATAAGTTCCGCAGCGAGAAAATCCTTGCCGACCAACTCATGGAAAAAGCCGCAAATGGCAATATTTCCATTGAGTGGAATCACAATCTTGATGAAGTACTTGGCGACGAGATGGGTGTTACTGGTTTGCGATTAAAGGGCAATGATGGTAGCACTAAAGAAATCGATGTCCACGGCGTTTTTATTGCCATTGGCCATAAGCCAAATACCGGCATTTTTGAAGGTCAGATTGATATTGTGAGCGGCTACATTCAAGTGAAAAGTGGTATTAAGGGCAATGCAACACATACCAGCGTCGAGGGTGTGTTTGCCGCAGGGGATGTTGCAGACCATGTTTATCGTCAAGCAGTAACATCTGCTGGCTCGGGCTGTATGGCGGCATTAGACGCTGAACGCTACTTGGATAATTTATAGAAAACAAAGCACTATCGAGAGAAAAACCGATGCTATTTTGTGTATAATTTCACGTTTTTGGCCACATAGCTCAGTTGGTAGAGCAAGGGACTGAAAATCCCTGTGTCCCTAGTTCAATTCTAGGTGTGGCCACCATCATCCAAAACCGAACTAAAGACTTACTGTCTTCGTTCGGTTTTTTGGTTTCTGGGCAGGCAAAAAGCAAAAACAGTCTTTTGTGTTATACTGAGTGTTAGGTAAGAAGACACGATATCAGGATGGCGCCCCTTAAAGACAATTCGGTTACCGACGAAAAAACCTATCACAATCGCCGAGCATTCATCAAACAAAGCTTGCGCTTAGGTGTGGGGCTGTCGTTTGCCCTTAAAGCGCCATGGAGTTTGGCCGAAGGTGTTGAGGGCGGTGACTTTGATCTTATTTCACAGAGCAAGTACGGAGGAGACTTAGAGTTACATTCCTATAAGGAAATTACCAATTACAATAACTTTTACGAATTTGGTACGGGCAAGCGAGATCCTGCTAAAAATGCCCATACCCTAAAACCAAAGCCGTGGCATATTAGCGTTTCAGGCGAATGCGAAAACAAAGGCGAGTTTGATTTAGAGGATTTTATTGCGCCTTATCAATTGGAAGAAAGAATTTACCGACTTCGCTGTGTTGAGGCTTGGTCTATGGTGATTCCGTGGGTGGGTGTGCCGTTAGCTGCGGTGTTAAAAACCTTCAAACCGACATCCAAAGCCAAATACGTTGTTTTTAAAACTTTGCTGGATTCCGAGCAAATGCCCGGGCAAAAACGCCCCATATTGGATTGGCCTTATTTGGAAGGCTTGACCATTGGCGAGGCGATGAACCCGCTCAGTATTTTGTCGGTGGGGCTCTATGGCAAAGTATTACCGAACCAAAACGGCGCACCCATTCGCTTAATAGTGCCGTGGAAATATGGCTTTAAGAGCATTAAATCGATTGTTTCGATTCATTTTCAAGCGAACCAGCCGCTCAACACTTGGCAAGCGCAAGCGCCAAGCGAGTATGGTTTTTATGCCAACGTGAATCCGGATGTTGATCATCCGCGCTGGTCGCAGGCCAGCGAGCGCGTGATTGGACGGGGTGGTTTTTTCTCGCCTGAAAAACGCCAAACTGAGCTCTTTAATGGCTACCAAGAAGAAGTGAGCCATTTGTATGATGGGCTTGACTTAGCGCGGAACTTCTAATTTATTTGTGCGCACCATTCCTTGGCAAAAGCCCTTATTATTCGTCCTGCTAGCAACGCCTTTTTTATTGCTGCTCTTTGATGTTCTGTCGGGCTATGTGATTGATCCAATAGAGGAAATTACCACACCAACAGGACGCTGGGCATTGCGATTTTTACTGCTGACCCTGGCAGTAAGCCCGCTAAACAAGCTTTTGCCTTTTTCAATTATTAAATATCGGCGGATGATTGGCGTTTTCAGTTTTTTTTACGCTTGCCTGCATTTTTCTATTTGGCTCATTGACCGAGGTTTTGATCTCAACGCCATTGTAGAAGACATTATAAAAAGGCCCTATATAACAATTGGCTTTAGTGCTTTTGTGTTGCTAAGTTTGCTGGCGATAACATCCACTAACAACATGGCTCGGCGCCTTGGCAAACGTTGGAAAAAACTGCATAAATCGATTTATCTGATTGCAGTGTTAGTGGTGGTGCATTTTTATTGGCAGGCTAAATCGGATATGGATATTGAACCGATGATTTACGGGGCGGTTGCCTTGATACTTCTAGGGTTTCGAATTAATTGGGCACGCCTTTGGCAAAGGCTTTATAGCGTCTTGAAGGGAAAGTAATGACCGCCCAGTGAAGGGCGTTGTGAATAGTGCCTACTTATAAACCCGAGTTAAACAGCTGTTTAACTCGGGTTTTTTATGACTATCGTTTTGTTAATCGCTAGCGCGACACTTCCAAAAGAATAGAGCCGCAAAAATAGCGGTTGGAATTATAGCCATCGGATCAAATTTAGCCGCCTCGCTTGAGACATGAAACAACCCCACAGCAATAAACAATACATTTAAACCAACACCATACACCATACCAACTTGCTTGACGTTATCTCCCGTCCAAGTTGGGGCCATCCATGCAAGAACTCCAATGCCCAACATAGGAACACTAAAAATCTGCATTAAGGACTCCATGTTGGGAGTCAAAGCCCAGCCAGATGGCTCAATAACCATGTCTGGTGCAACCCAAAGTAGAACCACCCA
>CAJXHL010000076.1 GCA_913054335.1 uncultured Gammaproteobacteria bacterium
TTTGGTTACTGCTTGAATGCATCGAGTGTCGCTTTAGTTAGAAAAGGCTTGGTTGATTTGATCAAAGCCAAAACCTCGAGATTGCAGAAAACGTTTTTGCTTGGCAGTTTCTTTATAGTCGGATGGCAGGCCATCACCATATTTTGTGACTCTGATCTTTCGTGCTAACGCAAACCAATCAAAAACGGATAGGTCAAAATACTCAATGCCGCGTTGCTTGAGTTCGCCAGAAATCTTGACGGGGCCTTTGCCCTGATTAAAGCGCATACTAATAAAATCTTCGGCGAAACGCACATCGCTTTGATAATCCTGCTCAACCAGCAAGTCTATTGCCCCAGCGATGAGAGTGTTATTAAAGTCTTGAAGTTGGAGTTTTTGCCTTAATTCTAATTGCGAATGCTCGCGTCTAACTAGCATTCGCATTGCAGCAGCATAACACTCGCTAGAGTTACTCTGCTGAGTCTCCATCATCACTGGGCATGAGTTTTTCGCGGATTTGCGCTTCAAGAGATTGCGCAAGTTCGGGGTTGGCTTTTAGGTAATCTCTTGCATTGTCTTTCCCTTGACCAATACGTTCACCGCCAACGCTATACCAAGCACCTGCTTTTTCAACAAAACCCAGCTGGACACCCAAATCAACGATTTCACTCTCTCTAGAAATGCCGTGATCGTATAGAATCTGAAATTCAGCTTTTTTGAACGGTGGTGCAACCTTATTCTTTAAGACTTTAACGCGAGTTTCGTTACCCAAAATTTCATCGCCTTTCTTAATCGCGCCAATGCGACGAATATCCAAACGAACCGATGCGTAGAATTTAAGCGCGTTACCGCCTGTGGTGGTCTCTGGATTACCAAACATCACGCCAATCTTCATCCGTAGTTGGTTGATAAAGATTACCATGGTGTTGGTTTTCTTGATATTTGCAGTAAGCTTTCTTAGCGCTTGCGACATCAATCTAGCTTGCAAACCCATATGGGATGCGCCCATCTCACCCTCAATCTCAGCTTTTGGCGTCAATGCTGCAACTGAATCGATTACAATAACATCAACACTACCAGAACGAACCAGCATGTCGGTAATCTCCAATGCCTGTTCACCGGTATCGGGCTGCGAAATTAACAACTCATCGGTATTCACACCCAAACGTTTAGCGTACTGAGGATCCAACGCATGCTCAGCATCAATAAAGGCTGCTGTGCCGCCTATTTTTTGCATTTCAGCAATGACGTGCAGAGTTAACGTTGTCTTACCAGAAGACTCAGGACCATAAATCTCAACCACACGACCTCGCGGTAAACCACCAATACCGAGCGCAATATCAAGACTTAAACTGCCTGTTGATACTACCTCAATATCGGATCTAGCCTCATCGTCACCCAAAAACATCACTGAGCCTTTACCAAATTGTTTGTCAATCTGAGCAAGCGCGGCTTTTAGTGCTTGTTTTTTCTGTTCATCCACACGTTTCTCCCGAGTAAAATATTGATTAAAGAATTAAAGAGACCTTTGCATAAATCATTTTAAAAACTAAAGTGATTTATGCAAAGATTACTAGTGGAATTATAATGCCTTTCACAGCAAAAGACACACAATGTATGGCACTTGCACTGCAACTTTCAGCAAAGGCTCGACACACTGTTAATGCCAACCCAATGGTCGGTTGTGTCATTGCACGTGGCGGCGAAATTATCGCTCAAGATTACCACCGAGAATATGGCAAAAGTCACGCCGAAGTCAAAGCCTTGGCACATATTGATGGTAAAGCAAAAGGCGCCACACTCTACGTTACACTGGAGCCTTGCTCACATCATGGCAAGACGCCGCCTTGCACTGATGCGGTGATTGCCTCGGGTGCTACAAAAGTGATTATTGCAACATTAGACCCTAATCCACTGGTCTCAGGCAGAGGTGTTCAATTGCTCGAGCTTGCCGGCATCGAAGTTGAAATTGGGTTGCTAGAAAATGAAGCTAAAGCACTGAACCGTGGCTTCATTAAAAGAATGCAAACTGGCCTGCCTTTTGTCACCAGCAAAATTGCTATGAGCCTCGATGGTAAAACTGCAATGGCCAGCGGCGAAAGTAAGTGGATTACCTCTGAGGCTGCTCGAGTGGATGTACATAAACTGCGCCGAGATAGCCAAGCCATTGTGACAGGCTCAGGCACCGTGTTAAAAGACAACCCTAGTCTGACCGCTAGGCTGCCAGAGGTTTCTGTCACACCGCTCAGAGTTATCATTGATAGCAACAATCAAATCACCGACAAAAACCTTAAAGTATTTTCCGATGACGCACAGACACTGGTGATCAATCGCGATAATTGCGACTCTAGCGTGAATGGCAAGGTTGATCTAAAAGCCGCCCTACTCAAGCTTGGCGAATTGGGTATTAATACCGTACTGATTGAGGCGGGTCCAGGCCTTAACGGCGCCCTGCAACAAGATGGGCTTATTGACGAATTGGTGATTTATACTGCGCCAGTGCTACTTGGTAGTGACGCCACTTCAATGATGCAATTGCCCATTACGACAATGGGCGACAAAGTCACCTTGAAAATACACGATTGTCGACAAATAGGTGTGGATATGAAAATAACCGCAAGCTTCAAATGAAAGCCTTTAATGACTTATGCAAAAACCTCTAAATAATAAAAACGTCTTGCTTGGTATCTGCGGCTCAATCGCCGCTTACAAGTCCCCCGATATTGTTCGTCGCTTACAAGATTTAGGCGCCGAAGTTCGGGTGGTGCTTACAGCGGGTGGTGCCGAATTTGTTAGCGAAAGATCACTACAAACTGTCTCGAAAAACAAAGTACATGACAACCTTTGGGACGCAGAGGCGGAGCTGTCGATGGGTCATATCGAGCTTGCCAAGTGGGCAGATGCGATTGTTATTGCACCCGCTTCTGCCAATACCATTGCCAAGCTTTGCCATGGTAGGGCGAACGATTTATTAACAACCCTTATTTTAGCAACAACGGCCAAAATACTCATTGCACCCGCAATGAATCAACAAATGTACGCCTCAATGGCAACACAGGACAACCTAAAGCTATTGGAAAGTCGAAATATGGTAATTGCAAAGCCAGAATTTGGTGAGCAAGCCTGTGGTGACATTGGCGAAGGACGATTAGCCGAACCAACCTCTATTGCATTACAAGCAGCTAATTTGTTTCAAAACACCCAACTCGGCGGAAAAAAAGTAATGATTACCTTAGGTGCCACCATTGAGGCAATTGATCCAGTACGATTTATCTCGAATCACAGCAGTGGCAAGATGGGAATGGCGTTAGCCTCAGCTTGCATTGAAGCGGGCGCTACGGTAACACTCATCATAGGCTCAATTTCAGTAGCAGTGGAGTCACGTGCAATAAACATTTTCGTCACCAGCGCTGATGATATGCTTGAAGCCGTGATGAGCAATATTGGCGAACAAGACATATTTATTTCCTGCGCAGCTGTTGCCGATTATCGACCAGTAAATATTGCACAAAACAAAATCAAAAAAGACTCTGAAACACTGTCAATTGAGCTTGTGCGGAACCCCGATATTTTGGCAAATGTCTGTCAAATGAAAAACAAACCCATTTGTATTGGCTTTGCCGCTGAAACCGAAAATTTAATCAAAAATGCCAAAAATAAGCTTAAAAATAAGGGTTGTGACGCCATTATCCTTAATGATGTTTCAAATTCAAAAATTGGTCTTAAATCCGATCAAAATGAGGTCTTTTTTATTACCAAAGACAACTGTGAAAAAATTAATATAACCAGCAAAATTATTATTGCAAAAAAATTGGTTGAAAAAATTTCTGAAGTGTTGATTTGAACAACACAAAATGCCGTTAAATCAAGGCTTAATGGACTTACTCACAAAACTGTGGATAACTCTGTTTATATCTCTTTTTTTTACTAAGAAAATTGCATCACAATAGGCTTTATTACGGTTTTGGTTAATAATTAATCATAAGTTTTTTTTTGTTATAAATCAAATACTTATGTTTATTTCATATAATGAATAATGATAAAAATAACCCAGTGATTTAATCAGTTTAATAATGGCGGATAACTTTTGATGTTTATCGTGCTAAATCAAGTGTTTCACGGAAATTTATGATAATTATTAGCTGTACATTTTTTCCATCCTATCAATGCAGTAATATCGAAAATTCTGATGCTATTTAATGCCTTATTTTTTTTGATTGGACTTGTTGTTTTTTCAACAAAAAATAGCCTTGAATTAAGTGCTGTTGAGATAGCTGCAATATTAGCTCTTTTCACTGCATTTTTACTGACTTTTAGACGTAATTATAGTATTTCAGTCAAAATTTTATTTACCCTTGCTGGCTTTGCTTGGATGGCTGTTTTTTCGCACACTTTAATGAATCAAAGTCTTGACGAGGAATTTCTCAATCAACCGATGGAGACTCGAGGTTTTATTGTTTCACTGCCTTCTTCAAGCCCTCAAAAATCAATTTTTTTGTATGAGGTTGTCGAACCATTTGACGCCAAAGTTCGACTCTCTTGGTATGGTGATGATAGACCAAAACTCATTGTAGGTGATGAGTGGACACTGACTATTAAATTGAAACATAACAATGGCCTCAGAAATCAAGGTGGCTTTGATTATGAAAAATGGCTTTTTGCTAATAAAATTAGCGCTACCGGTTATGTCAGAAAAAGTGAATCTAATAAAGTCCTATCTTCTTCTAATACTGCATTCATTCACCAAGTTAGACAATCCATTAGAACCACCCTTTCCCCTTATTTCAAAGATTTGCCTTTTGCAGGCGTTATTAATGCTCTTGTACTCGGTGATAGATCGCTTATTAATAAAGACCATTGGTTACTTTTCCAGGCAACCAATACAACTCACCTAAGTGTAATTTCTGGACTTCACATTGGCCTGATTTCTACCTTATTGTTTTTTATTGCCTCTTATCTGTGGCGTCTTTCTAGACGTTTGCTAATCCTTGTCCCTGCACAGGTTGTGGGTGGTTTTTTTGGTATTATTGGGGCGTTTAGTTATGCACTCATCGCTGGGCTTTCTATTCCTACACAGCGTGCTTTTATTATGGCGAGCGTTGCTTTCTTAAGTATTATTTTGCGAGTTCAATATAGTACTTGGACACTTTATGGACTTGCCATGCTGCTTGTATTACTGTTTAATCCTTTTTCCGTA
>CAJXHL010000077.1 GCA_913054335.1 uncultured Gammaproteobacteria bacterium
TTAGAAATGTCGATTGAGAAAATAGAGGTGCTTGTGGTGGGTGGTGGCCAGGCCGGTTTGGCCATGAGTGAACACTTAAGTAATTGTAACGTACCACACCTTGTTTTGGAGCGACACCGGATTGCTGAACGGTGGCGCACAGAAAGATGGGACTCTCTTGTTGCTAATGGTCCCGCTTGGCATGATCGGTTTCCGAGTATGAAGTTCTCAGGTTTTGATCCTGATGCATTTGCATCAAAGGATGAGGTTACAAATTATTTTGTTGACTACGCAGATATGATTAACGCCCCTATTCGCTGTGGCGTAGAGGTCAGGGAAGTGCAGAAAAATGTAGGTTGTCCGGGCTTTCGTGTCGAAACCTCGGATGGAGTGATTGAGGCCAACAGCGTGATTGCCGCCACTGGGCCTTTTCAAGTCCCTATTATTCCCTTCGTCGTGCCTGAAGATGCAGGTGTCACGCAAATCCATTCCAGTAATTACCGAAATCCCAAGCAATTGCCTGAAGGTTCAGTACTGGTGGTTGGGGCTGGTTCATCAGGCGCACAGATTGCGGATGAACTTTTGCGTGCAGGTAAGACTGTTTACCTCTCCGTTGGTCCACACGATCTTCCTCCACGAAGTTATCGTGGGCGTGACTTTGTTTGGTGGTTGGGTGTTCTTGGCAAGTGGGAGACTGTCACTATGGAACCTGGCACGGAGCATGTTACTATTGCGGTGAGCGGTGCTCGCGGCGGTCATACTGTTAATTTTAGGCGACTTGCAGAACAGGGGATGACGCTCGTTGGTATGACAGAGTCGTTCAAAGGTGGTGTGATAAGCTTCGCGACGGATCTTGCAGACAATCTTTCAAAAGGTAATGCGAACACTCTATCGGTGCTAGACGAGGCCGATGCTTATATTACCCGTAATGGTCTTAACTTTCCTGAGGAACCTGAAGCTCGTATAGTTGATTCGAAACCGACGTGTGAGACAAACCCCATTCTTGAGTTAGATTTGGCAGAAGCTGGGATCACTTCAATCGTCTGGGCAACAGGATTTAAAGTTGATTACAGCTGGTTACAGGTTGACGCGTTCGATGAGCAAGGCAGACCGAAGCATGAGCGTGGTATTTCTACCGAACCCGGAGTTTATTTTCTGGGCCTACCGTGGCAGTCACGACGAGGCTCTTCGTTCATTTGGGGTGTTTGGCATGACGCCAAGTTTTTGGCGGATCAGATAGCCATACAGCGCAACTATCAGACGTACAATGTTCCAGACTAACAAAAGTGTGTAGGCACATCAAGCCTTGATAATATCAATTTAAAGTTAAACAGATTTATAATGGAGATACTATGGCACACAAAAAAATTAGAAAATTTAACACTGAGCAGATGTACCCAGGAAAGGGTATGGATAACGACCTTTGTATGGCCGTTAGAGCCGGTAACCATGTATTCTTACGCGGTCAAACAGCTTTTGACTTAGATGGCAATGTGACTGGCATCGGCGATGCTGCGGCACAAACAGAAAATGCTATGGCGTGCGTTAAGACATTGCTGGAAGAGTCGGGCTCAAAACTTGAGCATATTTGTAAGGTCACAATCTACATCACCGATCGCGCTTATCGTGAAGAGGTGTACGAAGTCGTTGGACGATGGCTTAAAGGTATTCATGTGTGCTCCACAGGGCTTATTGTGCAGGGCTTAGCTAGGCCAGAAATGGTTATGGAGATTGACGTTGAAGCGGTGATTCCTGAAGGCGAATGAGCATTATCGCCGTCAATGTGGATTTAATAATTGATGCTCAAAGTCAAAAATTAACCTTAAGGGAGGACTGATCGTGACTTTTTCAATCTCGGGATTTTGTGAAAAAACCGGCATGGTGGGCGTTGCAATCACTTCATCAAGTATTTGTGTCGCAAGCCGCTGTCCTTGGGTTCGTGCTGGTGTCGGTGCTGCGAGTACACAAAATATTACCGATCCAAGCTTAGGTAATTTAATGCTGGATTATATAGCTCAAGGATCAAGCGCTGAGCAAGCGCTGGATAGTGTTATTAATCGCCGTGATTTTATCGATTATCGGCAATTGGCCCTTGTAGATAATCAGGGTCGAAGTGCCAGCTTTACGGGCTTAGAAACTCTAGGCACTAACGCAGTAGCGCAAGCCGATGGCTGTATTGCAGCGGGCAATCTATTGATCAACACTAAGGTTCCACAAGCTATGGTAGACAATTTTGTTCAGCATCCTAATTTACACTTGGCCGAACGCCTATTACTGGCTTTGCAAGCTGGGCTCGATGCGGGTGGCGAGGAAGGGTCAGTGCACTCTGCGGGAATAAAAGTGGCCCATGAGCATCCTTGGCCGTTGGTAGATTTACGCGTGGATTGGGCAGATGATGACCCGATTGAACAACTCCTAGCCCTGTGGCGAGACTATGAGATTCAGATGCTGGATTACAACATTCGTGCTATAGACCCTAGAAGCGCACCAAGTTATGGTGTCGCTGGAGACCTCTAGTTGCTAAAGCAGAAAAAGACAACACCATGAAAAATGAAGATGTTTCGATGGAGCTGTTGAGAGTCTTGGTTGGCTTTGACACAACCAGCTATAAATCAAACCTTGGGCTCATTGAATTTATTCAATCGTATTTAACAAAATATGGCATCAAATCGACTTTAGTACATGATGAGAGTGGCAAAAAAGCCAACTTATATGCAACGATTGGACGCACAGATATTGGTGGTGTAATGTTATCAGGCCATACTGATGTAGTGCCTGTTAAGGGGCAAAATTGGGATACTGATCCATTTTGTTTAACAGAGGTTGACGATAAGCTGTATGGGCGTGGCAGTGCTGATATGAAGGGCTTTATTGCTCTAGTATTAAGTCGTGTGCCAGCTATGATTTCTACGGAACTTAATAAGCCGATTCATTTGGCGTTTTCTTATGACGAAGAAATAGGCTGTGTTGGCGTGAAACGATTATTAGATTTAATGGAGCATCAACCAGTTAAACCCCATTGTTGTATTATTGGTGAACCGACCAGTATGGAAGTTGTTATAGGCCACAAAGGCAAGTGTTCTCGCCGAGTCCAAGTGCGTGGGCATGCTTGCCATTCTGGACAAGCACCCTTTGGTGTTAATGCTGTTGACTATGCGGCAGAACTCATCGTCTATATTCGACAACTTGCGCGCGAAAAAGCAAAAAATGGACCTTTTGATAAAGACTATGAAGTGCCATACACAACACTACATACAGGAACCGTTAATGGTGGAACAGCGCTTAATATTGTGCCAAATTTATGCCAGTTTGATTTTGAAATCCGACACCTGTATGAAGAAGATCCTCAGTACTTATTGGACAAGATTAAATCTTATGCTCGGGATAACCTACAAGTAGAGATGAATTCTATATCTGCAGAGACAGGTATTGACTTTGAAACTCTAGCAACCTATCCGGGCTTGCTAACCGATCCCAGCTCGGAATTTGTTTTCTATATAAAACAACTGCTTGATAACGATGCTCACAGTAAGGTGATCTTCGGTACTGAAGGTGGTTTGTTTCAGCAGCGCTTGGGCATTCCTACACTTGTATGCGGACCAGGTAGTATTGATCAAGCACACAAGCCTAACGAATACCTTAGCCTTGAGCAGTTAAAAAAAGGAGGGCAGTTTTTGGATTCTTTAATTACATCATTGACAGACTAGTGTATTCTAGTTTTTTGTATTATTGAGTATCGATAACATGAAGAAAATTCCCACTGAAATTGTTGAGAAGCTAAAAGCCATTGTTGGTTCAAATAATTACATTGACAACCCCGAGCAAATGGCTGCTTACGTCAATGATATTTGGAATCAGTATCATGGTGTCACGCCACTCATATTAAAGCCAATAAATACCGAGATGGTTGCATCGATTGTGACTTTATGCAATGAATGTAATATCGGTGTCGTGCCCCAAGGTGGAAACACAGGCTTGGTTGGCGGGAGCATACCAAGTGAATCAGATGCAGAGATAATAATCTCGATGGAACGGATGAACAAAGTGCTCGACATTGACGTTATTAATTACACAATGACCGTTGAGGCGGGATGTATTTTGGTCGCAGTGCAAGAGGCTGCTTTTGCAGTTAATCGACTCTTTCCTTTAAGTTTAGGTGCTGAGGGTAGTTGTCAAATCGGCGGTAATTTAGCTACAAATGCAGGCGGCACAGCCGTTCTCCGATACGGTAATGCTAAAGAACTCGTACTTGGTCTAGAAGTTGTGTTGCCAAATGGCAAAATTATTAATGGTTTGCGTGGTCTACGAAAAGACAATACCGGCTATGATATTAAGCAGTTATTCCTTGGTTCTGAAGGTACTTTGGGGATCATTACCAAAGCGGTATTAAAGCTCTTTCCTTTGCCAGCTGACAAAGTGACTTCATTGGTTGCGCTGTCATCATTAGAGGCAGCACCGAAGCTCTTAGCTACTATGAGAGAGGTAACAGGTGACAATATTACTGCGTTTGAATACATGGATCGTGTTTGTGTGGATATGCTGGAGAAGCGCACCGAGCTGAGTGATCCTTTTGCTGTTAAATACGATCATTTTGCATTGGTAGAACTAACGTCAAGTCGTGATAACGCTGGCTTACAGACCTTGCTAGAAGAAATCATCACAGCAATGATCGAGGCGGGCGATGTTGTGGATGCTGTGGTTGCTTCTAGTGAAACGCAGGCTGCACAGTTATGGAAAATGCGCGAGATGCTGGCAGAGGTTTATCGTCTGGACGGTGGAGGTTTGACTTTTGATATCTCGGTACCCGTTTCATCGGTTCCGGAATTTATCAAAAAGGCAAGCCAAGCATGCACACAGGAGTACAGCGCGGGCGTAGTGATGGCTTTTGGTCATATAGGTGACGGCAATGTCCACTTCATTTTTTTGAAGCCTAACAACGTACCTGTGAATGATTTCTTATCCGCTACTGATGAAGTTAGTACTCTTGTCTATGATATTGCCGCAAGCTTTAATGGTAGCTTTAGCGCGGAACACGGTATTGGCCTGTTAAAAAAACACGACTTGGTGCGTTATAAATCTGAGGTTGAGATCAATTTGATGAGAACCGTCAAAAAAGCGCTTGACCCAAACAACATTATGAATCCAAATAAAATTATTTAGTTTTTCAGCTAACTTCTAGCCTTTAATTTTTTGTTTT
>CAJXHL010000078.1 GCA_913054335.1 uncultured Gammaproteobacteria bacterium
AATAATAGAGCATCCCTAGGTAAAACCCCGGCCAACGCAATAAAGTTCCGCCTGGAAAAGTTGGTATCTTTATCTTACTAAAAATATCCATTCGATCTAAAGTCCCACTGATCGCCTCTGCCATCACTGTCCCTGCCAAAGATGCCAAGGCAATACCATGTCCTGAGAAACCATGTGCAAAAAATACATTTGGTTCTAGTCTTCCTAAGTGTGGCATGCGATTCACCGTTACTGCAATTGACCCGCCCCACGCATAGTCTATTCTCTTTTGCACCAATTCTGGATACACTTCAAGCATGGTTGCTCGAACATAATCTTTCAAAGGCTTTGGAAACTTTCTGGTGTAATTCTCTCCTCCTCCGAACAACAAGCGATTGTCTGCTGACATTCGAAAATAATGAACATGAAATTTATTATCATGGACGCATACATTGTCGCGGTTGATAAAACGTGCTTCGGGTTCTTCAAGAGGTTCGGTGGCCAACATAAAGCCGTTGATGGGCATAATTTTGCCAGCAATACGTCCTTCAAGTTTGCCCAAATAAGCATTGCACGCCAAGACGATATGGTCTGCTACAACTTGTCCACTTTCTGTGCTGACTGTTGAGGGCTGATTCTTGGAATAGTTGATCACCTGGGAATGTTCGTAAACATCAGCTCCTGCATCCTTGGCAGCCTGGGCAAGACCCAAAGCATAATTCAAAGGGTGTAGATGCATTCCACCCATATCAAGTGTACCCCCACCTTTGTAAAGCGGGCTGTGTAACATTTCAAAAACCTCGGGCTCACTCAGGAAGCTTATGTGCTCATAATTGTAATCGGTGTTTAATTTGGCGACGTATCTTTTGAAGTGGTCGGCATCGTTTGGGTTGTTTGAAACCTTCATACTGCCTGGGGTTAAATCACAATTAATCCGATGCTGATGAATTCTATTTCTTACAATTGATTTAGCCTCTTCAGCTATTGCCCAAAGATCATGTGCGAGTGATTTTCCATAATCAGACTCCAATTGGAGTATATTTTTGTTGTGACCACTGCCCGCCTGACCACCATTTCGCCCGGACGCGCCCCAACCAATTTTGTGCGCCTCCAAGAGGGCCACCTTGTAGCCTTTTTCTGCTAAATTCAACGCCGAGAGCAACCCGGTAAAGCCTCCACCAATGACACAAACATCGGCTTTAACCGACTCGGTCAGGGGGGGATAGGAGATTAAACCTTTTGCAGTTGCAACATAATAAGAATCTGGGTAATCAGAAATTGATTGCATTTGCTGATCACAAAAAATACATGTTAAATTCTCTGTACAGCAGCCGCAGTAGCATCGAGTGTTGAAATTGCTTTGGTGATCAGTTCATCGATCTGTTCGTGGGTAATGATTAATGGAGGGGCGATAATCATGGTGTCGCCAACTGCCCTCATTACCAGGCCATTTTCTATGGCAAGATCTCGACAGAGTGAACCAACATTGTGTTCAGCAGCAAATCTTTTACCTGTTTTTTTATCTTTGCATAGCTCTAATGCAGCTACCAATCCTTTTATTCTTGCTTCACCAACTATTGGATGATCGCTCAAGCTTTGCCATCGTTTTGCCAAATAGGGTGCTGTATGATCTTTGACCGTTTCAATCACGTTATCTTCAGCCAACGCTTTTATATTAGCGATTGCAACCGCACAGGAAACAGGGTGTCCTGAGTAGGTAAATCCATGGATAAATTCTCCGCCTTTTTCAATGAGGATGTCTGCAACCTTATCATTGACCAATACTCCGCCCAACGGAAGGTATCCTGAAGTAACACCCTTAGCAAAAGCTATTAGGTCGGGTTTAATTTCATATGTAGTGCTACCAAACCATTCTCCCAACCTGCCAAAGCCTGTAACAACCTCATCTGCAACCAAAAGAATTTCATTGTCATCGCAGATCCTCTGGATTGCAGGCCAGTATGTTTCCGGTGGAATAATCACCCCTCCAGCACCTTGGATAGGTTCAGCAATGAAGGCTGCAATTTTATCAATGCCATGGTGATCAATGGCCTTTTCTAATTCCTCAGCAATTGCTAAACCAAATGTATTCGGGTCCTGATCTCGACCTTCCTGAAACCAATATGGTTGTGCAATGTGGATAATATTGGGAATTGGAATCCCTGCTCCTTGAGCGTGCATTCCCTCCATACCACCAAGGCTTGCAGCAGCAATCGTGCTGCCATGGTAGGCATTTTTCCGAGCAATAATAATTTGTTTTTCTGGCTTGTCTTGCAGTTGCCAGAATCTTCTAACCATCCTAATCACTGTATCGTTTGCTTCCGAACCCGAACCAGTGTAAAAAACACGGCTAAACCCATCCGGAGAAATGTTGCTCAAAATTTCACCCAGTTCTATTGCCGGAGGATGCGCACATTGGAAAAAGCTATTGTAGTAGGGTAATTCCTGCATTTGTTTATGGGCAGCTTCAATTAACTCAGTACGGCCATAACCAAGATTGACACACCACAAACCTGACATGGAGTCCAGAATTTGATGTCCCTCAGCATCCCATATGTATATACCCTTGCCTTTGGTGAACACTCGGCTACCCTTCTTAGATAACTGACCATGATCCGTAAACGGATGTAAATAATGACTACTATCCAAGTCTTGCCAATGCCGCTGTTTCTTAGTCATATCTAAACACTCAATAATAAATATTCACGTTCCCAAGGACTGATAACTTCAAAGTATTTATGGTACTCGTATTTTTTAATAGCTATGTAAATTTGTAAAAATCGTTCTCCCATCAACATCTGCATCGCTTCACTTTTTTCCAGCAATTCTATTGCACTCGTTAAGTTTTTAGGTAATTTGAAAGGTAAATTATAAGCATTTGAATCCTCAGATGCACCCGGTTGTATGTTCTCTTGCATGCCCAAATAGCCGCATGCCAAAGAAGCAGCTATAGACAGGTAAGGATTGACATCTGCGCCTGCAATTCTATTTTCAATTCTACGGTTTTCAGGTTTAGACGAAGGCACCCGGAGCCCTGTTGTTCTGTTGTCATAGCCCCACTGCAAATTAATGGGAGCATTTTGCCAACGCGTAAAGCGCCGGTAGGAATTGACATAAGGCGCATTGAAAAGTATTGATTCAGGGATGTATGTTTGCAAACCACCGATGAAGAATTTGAACAATTCGGTTTCTTCGCCGTCAGCATCTGAAAACACATTGTTCTTTGATTGACTGTTTAAAACTGAAATATGCCAATGCATTGCATTGCCAGGTTCATGCTGCATGGGCTTAGCCATAAATGTGGCATAAACATTGTGTCGCATTGCTGCTTCTCTCACAATTCTCTTAAACATAAACACTTGATCACAGATGTGCAGGGGCTCACCGTGCTCAAAATTAATTTCCAACTGAGCCGTTCCCATTTCGTGTTCCAGGGTGTCAATTTTGATGTCCATGGCTTCGGAATAATTGTGAATTTCTGCAATAATTGGCTCAAACTCATCCAATGCGTCAATACTAAATGGCTGACGAACCGTCTCTTGCCGTCCTGAACGACCAACGGGTGGCTCCAAAGGAAGGCTGGGATCGGTATTGCGTTTTACCAAGTAAAACTCCAACTCCGGGGCGACGATTGGGATCATATTCAATTCACGATAGGCTTCAAGAACATTCTTTAAAACCTGTCTTGGAGAGATATCCACTGCTGATCCATCTTCATAATAACAATCGTTGATAACTGTGGCTGATGGATCCTTAGCCCAAGGCAACCACCTCAGAGTATCAAGGTCAGGCCTAACGAGGATATCCCTATCGGCGGGGTTAATCACAGGTTCATTTAAAAACTCACCGGTCACTGTTTGGATAAATACTGATTCGGGTAAACGCATTGTTGATTGGTTTAAAAATTTTTCTGCTGGCAACATTTTGCCGCGAGCAACACCAGCCATGTCGGGAACTATAACTTCAATTTCTTCGATATCATGCTCTTTAAACCACTCGGAAATATCTGTTTGCTTCATGGTTTTTTGGCAAAAACTTTACAGGCATTACCAAAATAATTAAACAGAGAAGTTGACGTAGAGCTGGTCCCTGGTTTCCACTCAGGGTGCCATTGCACCGATAAATTAAACCCTTGCGCTCCATCAACTGTAAAGGCCTCAATCAACCCGTCGTTACTAACAGCATCAACTGTCAGATCATGTCCCAACTCTTGAACACCCTGGGCATGAAGAGAATTGACTTCTGCGGACTCAACTCCGGTAATCTGATGCAATAAACCATTGTTTATAAAGCTTACCTTATGGCTGACACCATACTGAATTTCCAGTGGGTCATCGCGTTTAAAATCATGGTCTTTGTAACTGGAGTCTCGGTCAAGATCTTGGTAAAGCGTGCCACCAAAAGCAACGTTCATCTCTTGGAATCCGCGACAAATTGCAAACAAAGGTATTTCTCTTTCAAGAATTGCATCAATCATTGAAAATACAAACCTATCTCGGGATTCATCAACCATTAATTGTTCATCAATTAATTCTGCGTTGTAGCGATCCGGATGGACATTGGAAAGACTTCCAGTTAATAAAAAACCGTCTAATTTATCGAGAATACTTCCATTGAGCAATTCATCGTTAATCGCTGGGATTAAGATACCAGCGCAATCAGTATAATCATTTATTGCTTTTATGTATTTCTCACCAACCATATGGAAATAATGCCCATCCTGATCTCGTCTACAAGAGACAATGCCTACCAGTGGTGTAATTTTGGAACTCATAAAATTGACTTTTATTTTACTGTGAGCAGTAAAATATGGCTAACTAAATGTTTGTTTTTCTATATCCAGTTTGCAACATTAAAAGACTGAGCTTGTTTTTAAGACTATCTCCTACCCCCAGCACTGAAGGTACAAAAATCAATACCAAATAAGGTGCAAGCAACATCCCAAAAATAAAAGTGATTGCCAGTGGTTGCACCAACTGAGCTTGCAAGCTTTTCTCAAAGAGTATTGGTGTCAGCCCGACAACGGTTGTTGTTGTGGTTAATATAACTGGTCTTAATCGCTCTCGAACCCCTTCAACAACAGCTTTTGCAAGATCTAATCCATCTGCAATAAATCGCTTAATGGTAGTCACCAGAATAATGGAGTCAT
>CAJXHL010000079.1 GCA_913054335.1 uncultured Gammaproteobacteria bacterium
GCTGCTACAACTTTCGCTGCTTCTGCTGCTTCTTTCGCTGCCGCGTCTGCTGCTGCTTTTTCAGTTGCTGCAATTTTCGCTGCGTCTGTTGCTAATTTAGCTTCTACTGCTGCTACGCGCTTTTCACGAATTGAAGGGTCTTTGTGCTCTTTAACAAGTTGCTTAACACGATCTGAAATTTGTGCACCTTGTGACATCCAATAGGCCAGTCTGTCTTCGTCGAGTTGAAGTCTTACTTCTTGTCCGCGTGCTACTGGATTAAAGAATCCAATACGCTCAATATAGCCACTGTCTCTACGTTTTCTAGAGTCTGTCGCTACAATCGAATAAAAAGGTTTTCTCTTCGCTCCACCTCGGGCCATTCTAATCTTAACCATGGGTTTTTTGCTCCTTTGTGATTGTTGGGTTGTAAAGGCGGGAGATTATATCAGCTTTAGATGTCTTTAGCTAACTTAATCGCATCACCAATGTAGTTCATTGGGGTGAGTTGTGCCAAGGATTTTTTGGCCTCTTCAGGAATGTCTAAAGTTTCGACAAAATCTTGCAAAATCTGAGCGTTAATTGTTTGACCTCTAGTCAACTCTTTCAGTTTCTCATAAGGATTTTCAACACCATAACGACGCATCACCGTTTGAATCGGCTCCGCCAAAACTTCCCAAGCATTATTCAAATCTTCAAGTATGCGTGTCTCGTTTGTTTCTAACTTTGAAATACCCTTGGTAATAGAAGCAAAAGCAATCAGAGAATGAGCACAACTAACGCCCAGATTTCTAAGCACGGTAGAGTCTGACAAATCTCTCTGCCAGCGTGAAATTGGTAATTTGTTTGCTAAATGTTCAGCAATAGCATTGGCAAGACCCAAGTTACCCTCACCATTTTCAAAATCAATCGGGTTGACTTTGTGTGGCATTGTCGAAGATCCCACTTCACCAGCGATGGTTTTTTGCTTGAAGTAGCCCAATGAAATATAGCCCCAGACATCACGGCAAAAATCAATCAAAATCGTATTGAAACGATTCAGCGCATGAAAGTACTCAGCAATATAATCGTGAGGTTCAATTTGTGCAGTATACGCTGCATAATTAACACCCAAACTCTCAATAAAATCTTGAGAAACAACCTGCCAATCAATGTTTGGATAAGCGCTGATATGGGCATTAAAATTACCCACGGCGCCATTAAATTTACCCATAATGTTGACTTGCTCAAACTGAGCAATTTGACGGTTTAATCTGGCACTGAAATTGGCCATTTCTTTACCTAGCGTTGTCGGCGAGGCTGTTTGGCCATGCGTTCTTGAAAGCATTGGAATTTCGGCGTTATTTTTGGCCAAATCCGCTATCAAATTCGCCAGATTTTGCATTTGTTGCAATAATACTTTACGACCATCGCTGAGCATTAATGCGTGTGAGAGATTGTTGATGTCTTCCGATGTACAGGCGAAATGAATGAATTCGCTCACTTGCTCAAGAGCCGCGTTGCCGATAATTTTATCTTTTAAAAAGTATTCAACCGCTTTAACATCATGGTTGGTTGTGCACTCGATTTTCTTGACCGCTTGCGCATCTTCTAGCGAAAAATCCTCAACAATAGCGTCTAAAATTTTACTAGTCGCTGCATCAAATTCTGCAACTTCAGAAATTTGCGAGTTTGCTGACATTGTTTGCAGCCAACGAACCTCAACCAATACTCGGTATTTAATAAGGCCAAATTCACTGAAAATTTCCTTAAGTTCACTGGTTTTCTCAAAGTAGCGACCGTCAATTGGGGAAAGGGAAGTTAGAGTATTAAATTTCATAATCTGAACGATTGAGTCAATAGGGTTAAGGCTTGACCGCAAAAATGCTAAAATTATACGCTAGTTATTGAATCATCACTTACCGAGAATATCCTAATGAAGAAAGATTACCTAAAGCACTGCGAAGAAAGAAAAGCTGATAGTATTCCACCATTAGCTCTTGATGCTGTACAAACTAAATCGGTGGTTGACCACCTAATTAAAGGATCTGATGATGATTTTTACTTAGATTTATTAACGCACCGTGTGCCGCCAGGTGTTGATGAGGCGGCTTATGTCAAAGCGGGCTTCTTAACCAGTGTTGCCAAGGGCGAGCAAGCTTGCGCAGCAATCACCCAAGAGCACGCGACTTTTTTACTCGGCACAATGCTTGGTGGTTACAACATAGATTCCCTGATTGATCTACTGGATATCGATGCAACAGCCGAGGCTGCTTGTGAAGCCTTATCACACACCATTCTTATTTATGAAACCTACCAAAGCATTATAGAGAAATCTGTGACAAATGCCTTTGCCAAAAAAGTTGTTGACTCTTGGGCAAATGCAGACTGGTTCACTGCCAAAAATGTCATGCCAGAAGAAATCAAAGTGGTTGTTTTCCGCGTTGATGGCGAAACCAATACCGACGACCTCTCCCCCGCAACCGAAGCTTGGTCGCGCCCTGACATTCCATTGCATGCAAATTCAATGCTCATCAAAAAAATGGACAAGCCGCTCGAGACCATTACCAAACTAAAAGAAAAAGGCTTGCCGCTTGCCTATGTTGGTGACGTGGTTGGTACAGGCTCATCGCGTAAATCTGCGATTAATTCAGTGCTTTGGCACATGGGCAATCCGATTGACTACATCCCAAATAAAAATAATGGTGGTGTGGTTCTTGGTGGCAAAATTGCGCCGATTTTCTTCAACACAGCTGAAGATTCTGGCGTGCTACCGATTGAATGCGACGTTTCTAAACTGGCAATGGGCGATGAAATCACTATCAAACCGTACGAGGGCATTATTACCAATGCTGCTGGCGAAACCGTCTCTTCTTTTGAGTTAGCGCCAACCACAATGCCAGACGAAGTTCGTGCTGGCGGACGTATTCCATTGATTATTGGTCGAGGCTTAACGGACAAAACTCGTAACGATCTAGACATGAGCGTGAGCGACGTCTTTCTCCGCCCACATGATCAAAGTAACAGCCACGCAGGCTTCACCCTAGCACAAAAAATTGTCGGCAAAGCGTGTGGCGTTGAAGGTATTCGTCCAGGAACATACTGTGAGCCACGCATGTCAACAGTTGGCTCGCAAGACACAACTGGCGCAATGACAAGAGATGAGTTGAAAGAACTGGCCTGTTTAGGCTTCTCTGCTGATTTGGTGATGCAGAGCTTCTGTCATACAGCCGCTTATCCAAAACCAATCGATTTAGAACTGCAACACACTTTACCTGACTTTATGCAATCAAGAGGCGGTGTGGCATTAAGACCAGGTGATGGTATTATTCACTCTTGGCTTAACCGCATGCTGCTGCCTGACGAAGTGGGCACAGGTGGTGACTCACACACACGTTTCCCGATTGGCATTAGCTTTCCAGCAGGGTCTGGTTTGGTCGCCTTTGGCGCCTCTATCGGCGTTTTACCACTCGATATGCCAGAATCAGTACTGGTTAGATTTAGTGGCGAAATGCAACCAGGCATCACACTGCGTGACTTGGTTAATGCCATTCCTTATGTGGCGATTCAAAGAGGTTTGTTAACGGTTGAAAAATCTGGCAAGAAAAATGTATTTTCTGGTCGAGTATTGGAAATTGAAGGCCTAGGCGACCTTAAGGTTGAGCAAGCATTCGAACTTGCAGACGCATCTGCTGAACGCTCAGCGAATGGTTGCGCGATACAACTTAATAAAGCGCCAATTGAAGAGTATCTGCGTTCAAACATCACCCTGCTGACTTCAATGATTGATGCAGGCTATGACGATAAAAAAACAATTGCCAAGCGTATTCAAGCGATGCAAAAGTGGCTTGAAAAACCTGAGTTGCTTACAGCAGATAAAGACTGTGAGTACTTCGAGGTGATTGAAATTGATCTTAACGAAATCAAAGAGCCGATTGTGGCCTGCCCTAACGATCCAGACGATGTGAAATTGCTTTCTGAGGTTGCTAATACACCGATTGATGAGGTCTTTATCGGCTCATGCATGACCAACATCGGCCACTTTAGAGCGGCCGCACAATTGTTAAAAGACAAAGACGAACTTGCCATAGAACTGTGGATTGCGCCGCCTACAAGAATGGACGAAAAACAACTTCGTGCAGAAGGTGTGTACGAAACCTTCGAGCGATTAACAGAACATACTGAAATTCCAGGCTGTTCACTTTGCATGGGCAACCAAGCTCGAGTGAAAGATAACTGTACCGTTGTTTCGACTTCTACGCGTAACTTCCCTAACCGTTTGGGTGATGGAGCAAATGTTTACCTTTCTTCGGCAGAAGTGGCAGCAATTTCAGCGAAGTTAGGCTACCTTCCAAGTGTTGAAGAGTATCTTGCCTTGATGAAAGATATCGAGCCACTTGAGGGTGATATTTATCAATATCTAAACTTTGACCAACTGGCCGACTATCAAGCCAGTATGGCAAACGTGCCAATTGAAACAATACTCGCGAGTTAAGTGGGTAGACGATAAAAAAGCCGCTTTTAAGCGGCTTTTTTATTGTTCATTACAAAGAGCTTATTTAATTTTCGCTTCTTTGTACATCACGTGTTTTCTTACAACAGGGTCAAACTTTTTAACTTCAACTTTTTCAGGGTGAAGACGCTTGTTCTTAGTAGTAGTGTAGTAGTGACCTGTATCAGCCGAAGAAACCAATTTAATTTTATCTCTCATAATATCTCCTTAAACCTTTTCGCCGCGAGTGCGGATTTCCGACAAAACAACATCAATGCCTTTTTTATCAACAATGCGTAAACCTTTTGCAGACAGCTTCAATTTAACAAAACGGTTCTCAGCTTCAACCCAAAAACGGTGTGTGTGCAAATTTGGGTAAAAACGACGACGCGTTCTATTGTTCGCGTGTGACACGTTATTGCCACTCATAGGGCGCTTACCAGTAACTTGACAGACTTTTGCCATGACGACTACCTACAGAATTTCCAAAAAGGGTAAATTATACGCAAAAATTTGCCGTTTTTTAATTAAATTTCTATTTACTATCAGTATAAAAACTGTATCATAGCCCCCTGCTGGAGGGATGGCAGAGCGGCTGAATGCACCGGTCTTGAAAACCGACAAGGGCTAATACCCTTCCAGGGTTCGAATCCCTGTCCCTCCACCA
>CAJXHL010000080.1 GCA_913054335.1 uncultured Gammaproteobacteria bacterium
CAGCAAACAATCGTCCACTTCCACGACTATCTGGACGACTCACTATACGTGAAGGTACTTTTGTCTCGAGTAAAAAATACGTAAGTGATAACTGCTTCACTCTGATTGTTTTTTTACAAATAAATTGTACAACTAAAACTCTAAGTGCATGACGAACTCATGTGAAAACGAGTCTCAGAAAAACACAATTCATTCACCAATAAGTCAAATGGCTTAGTAAATAATAAACTATGAATAATATTAATAATTAAATGAAATAATACCATTTTTATTCATTAAATATTCTCTTTATAATGAACGCCTAATCAACACTAGAGAGCGTCTGATACCATGAATATTAGCTACGAATTCTCCCCCGCGAGAACCGGTCATGGAAAGAAAAATCTAAATGTAATACTAGGTCAGAATACTGCTGTTATGAATTATTCTCCACTTCCATAATAACGCCGTGATAAACAATACAGACAGACTACACCAGCTTTTAAGTGAGCGCATTCTCCTGCTAGACGGTGCCATGGGTACGATGATTCAGCGCCATAAACTGCAAGAAGCGGACTATCGTGGTAAGCGCTTTAAAGATTGGCATACCCTTGTTCAGGGCAACAACGATCTTTTGACGTTGACCCAGCCACAGATTATTCATGATATTCACAAGTCCTTTCTCGAGGTCGGTGCAGATATCATTGAAACCAATACATTTAACGCTACGCGTACCTCCATGGCCGACTATGAAATGGAAGAATTGGCGTATGAGATTAATGTTGCCTCTAGCAAATTAGCAAAAAAAATCGCTGAAGAATTCTCCACCGAGGACAAGCCACGCTTTGTTGCCGGCGTCATTGGTCCAACTTCACGCACTTGTTCACTCTCACCAGACGTCAATGATCCCGGGTTTCGCAACGTTACTTTTGACGAGTTGGTCGGCGTTTATTCAGAATCTACCCGTGGACTGATTGAGGGCGGCGCCGATATTATTCTAATTGAAACGATCTTTGACACGCTAAACGCCAAGGCGGCTATTTACGCTGTACAGCAGGTATTTGAAGAAGACGGTGTCGAATTGCCAATCATGATATCAGGCACAATTACCGACGCCTCGGGTCGTACGCTTTCCGGTCAAGTAACCGAGGCTTTTTATAATTCCCTACGCCATGCTAAGCCAATTTCAATTGGCCTGAATTGTGCGCTGGGTCCAGACTCACTCCGTCAATACGTAGCCGAGTTATCTCGAGTCAGTGAAACTTACGTCTCTGCACACCCCAATGCCGGCTTACCAAATGAATTTGGTGAATACGAGCTAGGCGCCATCACCATGAGTGAACAAGTGGGTGAATGGGCAAGTTCGGGTTTGGTTAACATTTTGGGTGGTTGCTGTGGCTCCACACCGGCACACATCAAAGCCATTGCCGATGCGATCGCAGGGTTGCCGCCAAGACAACTGCCAGACATTAAACCCGAATGCCGCCTGTCCGGTCTTGAGGCTTTTAATATTGGCGACGACTCGTTGTTTGTCAATGTTGGTGAGCGCGCCAATATCACCGGATCGGCCAAATTCAAACGCCTCATTCTTAACGAAGAATTTGAGGAGGCACTGGATATTTGCCGCACACAGGTTGAAGATGGCGCGCAAATGGTTGACGTTAACATGGACGAAGGTATGCTTGATGGCAAGGCAGCAATGGAGCGCTTCCTTAAATTAATTGCCTCTGAGCCCGATATTTCCAGAGTGCCTCTGATGATCGACTCCTCCAAGTGGGAAATTATTGAAGCAGGCCTCAAATGCACTCAAGGAAAGCCAGTGGTTAACTCCATCTCTTTAAAAGAGGGAAAGGACAACTTTATTAAATACGCCAATCTTTGCAAGCGTTATGGCGCAGCTATTATCGTGATGGCATTTGATGAAGACGGCCAAGCGGATACACTGAAAAGAAAGATAGAAATTTGCACCAATGCCTACGATATATTGGTGAACGAAGTGGGCTTTCCAGCGGAAGACATCATCTTTGATCCAAACATTTTCGCCATCGCCACAGGCATTGAAGAGCACAATAACTACGGTCTAGATTTCATCGAAGCAACTCGCGTTATTACCGAGACTTTGCCTTACGCTAAAGTCTCTGGTGGCGTCTCCAATGTTTCATTCTCATTCAGAGGCAATAACCCTGTGCGTGAGGCAATTCACTCGGCGTTTTTATACCACGCCGTCAATGCTGGCATGACCATGGGCATTGTTAATGCCGGTCAATTGGTGGTTTATGACAACATTGATCAAGGATTAAAAAAAGCGGTTGAGGACATTGTTCTCAATAAAGACGATGAAGCAGGTGAACGCTTGGTTGAGCTTGCGCCTAAATTCTCTGGCAGTGGTGAAGTGCAAGAAAACAAACGAGACCTTGAGTGGCGAACATGGTCAGTCGAAAAACGCTTAGGACACTCTCTAGTCAAAGGCATTACCGAATTTATCGATGCCGACACCCAAGAGGCGCTTGATAAGCTAGGCCGCCCTATTTTTGTTATCGAAGGCCCTTTAATGGACGGTATGAACGTCGTTGGTGATCTTTTTGGCGCTGGCAAAATGTTCCTCCCACAAGTAGTGAAATCGGCACGAGTGATGAAAAAATCGGTCGCCTACCTTGATCCTTTTCTAGAAGCGGAGAAGCAAGATTTTAGCACTACTGTTAAGCCAAAAATTTTGATGGCAACGGTTAAGGGCGATGTTCACGATATCGGCAAAAATATTGTTGGTGTGGTTTTGCAATGCAATAACTTCGACGTTATTGATCTCGGCGTGATGGTGCCGTCCGATACCATTCTCGAAACAGCTAAAAAAGAAAACGTTGATATTATTGGCCTATCTGGCTTAATCACGCCGTCACTTGATGAAATGGTTTTTGTTAGTAAGGAAATGACTCGACACGGCTTTGACGTACCGCTTCTAATTGGTGGCGCAACAACGTCAAAAGCGCATACTGCCGTCAAAGTTCAACCCGAGTACGATAAAGGCGTGATTCATGTACAAGACGCCTCCAAAGCAGTCGGTATTGCTACTTCTTTGCTCTCAAAAGAACTTAAGCCAGCACTGTTAAAGAAAATTAATGAAGAATACGAAGAAGTTAGGGTTAGACGCGCCAATCGCGGTGCCAGCAAACTAATCAGTCTAGAAAAAGCCAGGAAAAACAAACCCAAGCTAAAGTTTAATTCCATCGTCAAACCAAAGCAATTGGGCGTGCAAATGTTTAACAATTACGACCTCAACGAAATATTTGAGTTTATCGATTGGGTGCCTTTCTTCCGCACTTGGGAGCTTGCTGGAAAATTCCCTGAAATTCTTACTGATGAAGTTGTTGGTGAGGCGGCAACACAACTTTTTGCTGACGCTAAAGCGATGTTTAAAAAAGTCATCGATAACAAATTACTGCAAGCAAATGCTGTGATTGGTATTTTCGCGGCTAATAGCATTAATGAAGACATTGAGATTTACGGTAAGAATGCTGACACTCTAACAACGCTTAACAATCTGCGCCAACAACTGAATAAAAAAGGCCACACCCCTAACTATTGCCTTAGTGACTTTATCGCACCAAAAGACAGCGGTATTACGGATTACATGGGTGCATTTGCGGTGACTGCGGGTGTCAATATCGAGCCATTGGTAGAGGCTTATGAAGCCGACCATGATGACTACAACTCGATCATGGTGAAAGCCATCGCTGACCGTCTAGCAGAGGCCTTTACTGAGCTGATGCACTTCAAACTTCGCACGGAGTTATGGGCTTTTAGCGTTGAGGGCTTTGACAATAACCAGCTGATTGATGAAAAATATCAAGGCATCCGCCCTGCACCCGGCTACCCTTCTTGCCCTGAACACAGTGAAAAAGAAAAACTTTGGGCATTGCTCGATGTTGAGAAAAACACCGGCATGACACTCACTAGCAGCTACGCAATGCTACCAACAGCATCGGTTAGCGGCTGGTATTTTGCTCACCCTGAGTCCCGTTATTTTGGTGTTGCCAAAATCAATCAAGGACAGCTTGAGGATTACGCCTCTAGAAAAGGTGTTTCAGTCGAACAAGCAGAGCGGTTACTATCTCCTAATCTAGAGTAATCACCTTGTATTTGGCAGGTAAGGTAAAAATGAGCTGAGAATTGTGTGGCATCAATAAATATTTTCTGTCTTTTCGCTTGCAATTATCTAAGTTTGGTACAAAATATAACTTGGTTTTTTAACAAAAAATAGAGTAATAATTATGAGTTGGTGGACAACAGTTTTAGGTGGGGCACTAGGTTATATGATTGGTGGGCCGCTAGGTGCGATGCTTGGTGTGGCATTCGCGAGTAATTTTTCTAAAGGTAAATCTAATTTTGGCGGATTCGCTAAAAATTACAATCTGGGCGATCAACAGCGCGTTCAAGCAGCGTTTTTTAGTAGTTTATTTTCAGTTATGGGCTATATTGCCAAGGTCGATGGCGAAGTATCAAAATCTGAAATCCTCTTAGCACAGCAAGTTATGCAACAAATGCAATTAGCAGACGATATGCAAAAAGTTGCAAAAGAGTTGTTTAATCAAGGCAAGGGTAAAGATTTCAACCTAGACGAAGTGCTTGAACAATTCCGCGCTGAAACTCACAGGCGTACACACTTAGTGCGCATGTTTTTAGAGATTCAAATCCAAGCTACTTATGCTGATGGCGTGTTGGACAATAAAGAACATGATGCACTTAAATATATCGCGCAAAAACTACACTTTCCTATTCATGAATTAGAAAACCTGATTCAGCAATTTGCAGTGGCTAGTAATCATGCCAGTAAGCTAACGGTTGACGATGCCTACGTTATATTGGGTGCAGAGAAAGGCCTAACCGATAAAGAGCTAAAACGAGCCTATCGTCGATTGTTAGCTCAGCACCATCCTGATAAATTAGTTGCTAAGGGTTTGCCAGAAGAGATGATTAAAATAGCCAAAGAAAAAACCCAAGAAATTATTAGCGCTTATGAGCTCATTAAAAAGCAACGTGGTATGCGCTAATTAAAGCGTAATTAATTCAAGTGTTAATGTACAAATAAAAACGAGTACCGTCCCAATTAATTAAGAAAG
>CAJXHL010000081.1 GCA_913054335.1 uncultured Gammaproteobacteria bacterium
TAAGAAATGAGAGTCTCGAAAAAAGTGCCACTTATGCGAATGCCTCTGGCGCACTGGTAGTTTCTCGGCATGGTTGCGCACCAGCGATTCCAAGCGAAAAGGAGTTGTTTTACTATTTGGATAATGCCCCCAATATCCTAAATCCAAGCCAAGATGAGACTCTTAATCACCTTCATAGGGTTAGCATGAGAACTAATCCACGAACAGAAATTTATGGATTCGCTTTTGACCATCGCAAACAATTACATGATTTGGCAATCGAGTGTGGGGAAGATCCAGGGCAAATAACCAAACTAAAACAACTTTTTGTACACTCGGTAGAAGATACAATTAAGCAAATCAATATTTCAGAGAGAAATGTTGGCGTATTAATCGATGATATTTATGGTGAAGAAGCGCTCCACTCTATTGCTCAAAAGCCATGGTGGATTGGAAGACCAGTAGAGCTTCCAGGGTCTTGCCCTCTAGAGTTTGAGGGAGGAGAATCAATTGGATCGAAACTACAGTCTTGGCCATTAACACATGTTGTAAAGTGCTTGTTGTTTTATCATCCAGACGACCATATTGAATTGAGGCTTAAGCAAGAACGGCAACTGAAGGAGCTGTATTCTGCTTGCGTTCAAAGCGGACATCAATTGTTATTAGAAGTCATCCCGCCTGCAGAATATGAAGAGGATGCCTCTACAATACCCCAAATACTAAAGAGGTTTTATTGTCTCGGTATTAAGCCAGATTGGTGGAAATTACCAGCACTTCAAGACAAGTCTTGGCGACTGATAAGTGAGACTATATTGAGCCATGACCCATACTGCCAAGGGGTATTACTATTGGGCTTATCTGCATCTATGGAGACTGTGAAAGAATCTTTTGCTAGCGCTTCAAAATACGAGATTTGCAAGGGCTTTACAATTGGCAGAACAGTTTTTTACAAGCCAGCGAAACAGTGGATGCAACACAAGATAAGTGATCAAGAGTTGGTTGGTTCTGTGAGCGCTAATTACATCGAACTAATAAAATCTTGGAAAAAATACAGAGAGGAACGTAGAAAATGAAAACAATTAGGCTCACAATGGCGCAGGCCGTAGTTAAATATTTATCAGCACAGCATATCAAGATTGATGATGAAGTTCAGCCCATATTTGCTGGAGTTTTTGCCATTTTTGGGCACGGCAATGTAGCAGGACTGGGGCAAGCATTAGATCAATATCAAGATCAACTCCCTACCTTTCGGGCGCATAATGAACAAGGAATGGTTCATGCGGCTATAGCTTATGCCAAGGCCAACAAACGTCAGAGAATGATGGCTTGTACCAGCTCAATTGGACCCGGTGCAACCAATATGGTCACTTCCGCAGCACTGGCCCATGTTAATAGATTGCCAGTTTTATTGTTGCCAGGAGATTATTTTGCCAGCCGAGCCCCAGACCCCGTACTTCAGCAATTAGAGGAGTTCTCAGATCCCACTCTTAGTGTCAACGATTGCTTTAAACCTGTGAGTCGATATTTTGATCGTATTATGAGACCCGAGCAAATTATTAATAGTTTACCGTTTGCAATGCAAACTCTATTAGACCCAGAAAACTGTGGTCCGGTAACCCTGTCACTCCCCCAGGATGTTCAAGTAGAAGCGTTTGACTATCCCGAAGAGTTTTTTGCTAAGCGCACCCATTCCATTCGTCAGATAGCACTTGATGATATGGAATTAACTCGTGCGGTTGAAAAGTTGTTGCAATCCAAAAAACCCCTTATTGTTGCCGGCGGCGGTGTGCATTATGCTAAAGCTTGTGAGGCGTTGCAACAATTTTCAGAAAAACACCAAATCCCAGTAGCAGAAACTCAAGCAGGCAAGGGCTCACTGGCCTGGAATCACCCCTGTTATGTTGGCGCTATTGGTGTCACCGGCGCCAATGCGGCCAATAATATGGCACGACAAGCTGATGTTGTACTAGCTATTGGCACCCGTTTGCAAGATTTTACTACTGGCTCCAGAACCCTATTTGCCAATAAAAAATTATTACAGCTAAATGTTTGCCGCTTTGACACCATAAAACACAATGCACTATCGTTATTGGGTGATGCTAAGCTGGGAATATTGCAATTGGATAAACAACTCTCAACTTGGAAAGCACCACAATCTTGGTTCGCCTTAGGACAAAAAGAAATTGCCAAGTGGAATAACTACTATGACCAAATTACCTCCATTAGTAATTCATCAAAAACACAAGACATTTTGCCCACTGAAGCTCAGGTGTTGGGTGAAACAAAACGTCATGGCAAAGCCAGTGATATTGTTGTTTGTGCTGCAGGAAGCTTACCGGGAGAATTGCATAAATTATGGCGAACAGAACAGGTTGGCGGTTACCATGCTGAATATGGTTTTTCTTGTATGGGGTATGAGATAGCCGGAGGATTGGGTGTAAAAATGGCCGAACCCAACCGTGAAGTGATTGTGCTTGTTGGGGACGGCTCATATTTAATGCTGAACTCTGAATTGGCAACTAGCGTCATGCTAGGACATAAGATGATTGTGGTTGTTTTGGATAATCGAGGATTCTCTTGTATTAATCGTCTTCAAAATGCAACCGGCAATCGTTCGTTTAATAATTTATTGAAAGATTGTCAAAGTGTAGAAGATGGACACCCAGAAATCAATTTTGCGCTACACGCAAAAGCCCTAGGGGCTGAATCTGAAAAAGTTAATAATATACAAGAATTAGCATCAGCACTGGGTCGTGCACGATCGTCATCAAAATCTTACCTGATAAGTTTAGTTACAGATTCTCATAAAATTAGCCCGGAAGGTGGTTGTTGGTGGGAAGTTGCAGTGCCAGAAATATCTTCTAATGCAAACAGTGAGATGATTTATCAGGCCTACAAAAAGGCAAAAACAAAACAGCTTTACTAACAATGCAAAAAGAATTATCAAAGCACTCTGATGAGCAAGTTTTTTTTACCGAATCTGAAATTAGCGTTGATGATTTGATGCAAACCTGTTCTCAAAAAACGCTTAAAGAAGCATACCCTTTAGCCGAGTCGGTTGCAGAAAACATCATAATTTATGATGCAAAAAATATAACCCACCTTGTTGGTAACTCAAACCAAGAGAAGAGATTAAAAACCGAGCTCAATCATATTTTAGGTAAAGGTCCAGGGGTTTTCATTATTCGTAATCTATACGAAGACAGTGTAATAGATCAGAGTAACGGTATTTTTGACAAGATTATTAAAAATGAAGCTACTAATAAAAACGATCATTTTGCTTCTGGTAGCAATACAAGGATATGGAACAGCTTGCAAAAGGTTGCCATCGAAAACTCTGAAGCCTTTATTAGTTACTATGCTAACAACATCCTAAGAGTAGTTGCAGAATCTTGGTGCGGCCCCAATTCTCAAATGACGGCACAAGTCAATATAGTCAAGCCGGGCAGTGGAATGCAAAAACCTCATCGCGATTACCATTTGGGATTTCAAGAAAATGAAACCGTTCAAAAATATCCCATCTCTAGCCATCTTATGTCTCAGCACTTAACTCTACAGGCTGTAATTGCGCACAGCGATATGCCGCTTGAAAGTGGACCCACTTTGGTAATGCCTCACTCGCAGAAGTATGAATTGGGATATTTAGCCTGGAGAAACAAAGAATTTCAAAGCTTTTTTAGTGAAAATGCAGTGCAACTTCCATTAAAAAAAGGTGATGGCGTATTTTGTAATCCAGCTTTATTTCATGCAGCTGGTTCAAACAGTACAAATAACTTTAATCGTATTGCTAACCTTTTACAAATCTCATCGGTCTTTGGTAAGGCTATGGAACGTATTGATTTTATTAAAATTATTAAAAATATTTACCCAGCTTTACTAGAACACCAAAACAATAACACCCTTTCGAAAAGGCTGATTGAGAATGTCCTTGTCTGCGCAACCGACGGATACGCCTTCCCAACAAACTTAGATTACGATACAAGTTCTTATTCTAGTGTGCATGGGCTTAGCATGTTTGAAGTAACACAACAAGCACTCCAACAGTCTCTTGATTTGGAAAATTTCACCTCAAAACTTTATGAACATCAAAAGATTAAGTTTGCCAGTTAATCAATTTTTACAGCTTGTATCTCTGTTGATGGCGCAAATATTATAAATCATACTTTGGAGAATACAATGAGTATAAAAATAGGCGTTAGTCCGATTTCGTGGACTAACGATGACATGCCGGAATTGGGGGGTGACACGACAATGGAGCATTGTTTGCAAGAAGGCAGGCTTGCCGGCTATAGTGGCTTTGAATTGGGAGGGAAATGGCCTCGAGAAACATCAGTTTTAGAACCTTTATTTAATAAATACGACATGGAGTTAGTCTCTGGCTGGTTTAGTGGGAATTTACTAATGGGCAGTCTTGAAGATGAAATAAAAAAAATAACGCCACACATGCAACTTCTAAAAGAGCTGGGATCAGAGGTTATCGTCTATTGTGAAATGCATGCTTGTGTTCATGGTGAAAAGACTGTGCCGCTTTCAAGACGCCCAGTTATTGCTGAAGATCAATGGCAAGAGTGGACCATCAAACTTAACCAGTTGGCAAAATATACTTTATCACATGGAATGCAACTGGCCTACCATCATCATATGGGGACAATAGTTCAAATTGAAGAGGAGGTAGACAAACTAATGGCAATGACAAGCAATGATCTTGGATTGGTATTAGATACAGGCCACTTAATATATGCCGGCTCAGATCCGCTAAGGGTCTATCAAAAGTACAGTGACAGAGTACTCCACATTCATTGCAAAGATGTAAGGAAAACAATGTTAGATGACGCACTAAATACTGATTCAAGCTTTTTAAATGCCGTATTAAGTGGCATATTTACGGTGCCTGGAGATGGTGATTTTAATTTTTCTAATCTATTCAAACTGGTTAGTGATGCTGACTACAGTGGCTGGATAGTGGTTGAGGCGGAACAAGACCCAGCCAAAGCGCACCCCTTAACATATGTGACAATGGGTTACAATAATATTCAAAGTTATTGTGAAAAATTTGGAATTGAAATAGAGGAAAGAGAATGAA
>CAJXHL010000082.1 GCA_913054335.1 uncultured Gammaproteobacteria bacterium
TGATGTTTTTTGATAAATTGCAACACAACCATAGCGTGAATAATATCGCCTAATGCGGAAAGTTTAACAATGGCTATTTTCATAAAATCATTTTACTATGGCACTTACGACTTAAGCGCTACATATTAAAATCCTCATTTGATGATATAATTGCCGCACCCGCACTTTTTGCCCACTACAACCCAAATGAACTCTCAGAATCCCGTTGAAAGCCCAACAAATTTTATCCGTAATATCATTAATAAAGATTTAGAAGCCGGCAAACATCAATCTGTTCAAACACGATTTCCACCCGAGCCGAATGGCTATTTGCATATTGGACATGCAAAATCGATTTGTCTTAATTTTGGCACTGCCGAGTTATATAAAGGCAAGTGCTGTCTACGTTTTGACGACACCAACCCTGCAAAAGAAGACGTTGAGTATGTTGAATCCATTCAAGAAGATGTCAAGTGGTTGGGCTTTGGATGGAGTGGCGCGGTGCGCTACAGCTCCAATTATTTCGAAACCTTCCATCAATCTGCCGTTGAGCTTATTAGTAAAGGCTTAGCTTATGTTTGCTTTTTAAGTTCAGAGGAGGCGCGTGTATATCGCGGCACTTTAAAAGAGCCCGGAAAAGAGAGTCCTTATCGAGACACTCCTGTCGAGAAAAACCTTGTACTGTTTGAGAAAATGAAAAAAGGTGAGCTTAAAGAAGGTGAATGTGTGCTTAGAGCTAAGATTGATATGGCATCAAGCTTTATGTGTATGCGCGATCCAACGCTTTATCGTATTCGCTTTGAGACACACCACCAAACGGCTGACGATTGGTGTATTTATCCAATGTATGATTTTGCTCATTGTATTGGCGACGCTGTTGAAGGAGTCACTCACTCACTTTGCACGCTAGAATTTCAGGATAATCGCAGGCTTTATGATTGGGTTTTGGAGCATTTAAATGCTTTTAACAAACCAGATCGACCGCATCAATACGAGTTCTCAAGACTTAATCTTGAATATACGGTGATGTCGAAACGCAAGCTACAAACCCTTGTTGAAGATAAGCTTGTATCAGGTTGGGATGACCCTCGCATGCCAACGATTTCAGGTCTGAGGCGTCGTGGCTACACGCCAGCGTCGATCCGTGATTTTGCTGATCGTATCGGCATTTCAAAAGTGGATAGTATTACCGATGTTGCGCTGCTAGAAACTTCTATTCGTGATGATTTAAACGTGGTTGCGCCGCGAACGATGGGTGTAATCAACCCAATAAAAGTTATTATTGAGAACTATGCTGAAGACTCTATTGAAACATTGAAAGCCCCTATTCACCCGCAAAATGAAGGTATGGGGAAACGTGAAATAAACTTTGGTCGTGAACTCTACATTGACCGTGCAGACTTCGAAGAAGTAGCACCGAATGGCAAATACAAAAGACTAGCGCTTAATAAAGAAGTGCGCCTAAGAAATGCCTATGTAATAAATGCCAGCCGTTGCGAGAAAGACAGCAATGGCAACACAACTACTGTTTACTGCACTTACGACGCTGACACATTAGGGAAAAACCCAAGCGATGGGCGTAAAGTCAAAGGGGTTATCCATTTCGTGGAAGCAACAACTGCAGTTGAAGCTAAGTTTATGCTCTACGATCGATTGTTTATAGATGCCAATCCAGGAAAATCAGACAACTTGGAGTCACTCATTAATCCAAACTCTTGTCAGAGCGCTACAGGCTTTGTTGAACCAAGTATGATTGAGGCGGAAGTTGAGGCTGCTTACCAGTTTGAACGTGAGGGGTATTTTTGTAGAGACAATCAGTCCGATTCTTTGGTTTTTAACAAGACGGTTGGACTACGTGACACCTGGAACCAATAGTTTGGTGCTGTAAAAAGCGTTTTTCTTTGTACTTATTTCTTGCGTTAACAACAAGTAGCACAACAAAATAACACCTCGAAAAATGCCAATTGACAACCCCCAATAATGATAATGTTTACTTAATCTGTTTTAGCCAGTCCGCAACTTGTTGCATCTCGTTGTATTTTGTTAGATCTATTTGCAGGGGCGTAACTGATACGTAGTCACTTGCAATGGCATGAAAATCTGTACCTTCGCCGTTATCAGCTTCTTGGCCGTTTTCGCCAATCCAGTATAGCGAAGGGTCGTCCTTGTCTTGAATGCTTGGCTCGGACATGTGACGGTTACCCAGACGAGTGGTTCGAAAGCCTTTAATCCCATCTAATGGTACGTCAGGAACGTTTACATTAATGATCGTATTGTGAGACAGTGGCGCTTTTTCGATTTGAGCGACCAATTGTTTGGCGATTGCACCTGCCGTTTCAAAATACTTACCTTCAAAACTCGCTAGAGATATGGCTATCGATGGCAAGCCAAGAAAACGCCCTTCTATTGCGCCAGCTACGGTGCCCGAATAGATAACATCGTCCCCTAAATTAGCACCAAAATTAATCCCGGTAACCACAAGGTCGATTGACTCCCTAATAAATCCACAAAGCGCTAAATGCACGCAATCACTTGGCGTGGCATCAATAGCATAAATATTATCTTCAATTTTAACGGGCTTAAGGGGCTTTCCAAGAGTGAGTGAACTACTGGCCGCCGATTTGTTTTCACTAGGCGCGACAACAATCACTTCAGCAATCTCACTTAGTGACTCGGCAAGCTGCTTGATACCTTTGGCTTGATAGCCATCATCGTTGCTAATTAAAATTCGCATGTATTAGTGACCTTTATGTAAATGATTTATCATTTGCCAAGTATAAAAAAATGATTGTCTAAATTGAAAAATTTAGGAAATAGCGAGGGTAATTTTGTCTTTTTTAACGCCTACTTTAACGGAGCCGCCATCAATAAGCTTACCAAAAAGCAGCTCATCTGCAAGAGGCTTACGAATTTCTTTCTCAATCAGGCGTGCCATTGGTCGAGCGCCCATTTGCGCGTCATAGCCATTCGTTGCAAACCATTTACGCGCTGCATCAGAAATAACTAAGGAGACATTTTGTGACTCAAGCGTATCTTCTAATTCAAACAGGAATTTATTAACGACAAATACCACAACCTCTTCACTAAGACTGTTGAAGTAGATAATCTCAGACAGTCTATTTCTAAATTCTGGCGTGAAAATCTTTTTCAGCTCGCCTTCATAATCTAGCGAATGATCTTGCTCGTTAAAGCCGATCGAGGCACGCTGAACACTATGTGCGCCAACATTTGATGTCATCACTAGAATCACGTTTCTAAAGTCAACTTCTCGACCATTGGCATCCGTTAACATGCCGTGATCCATCACTTGCAATAACAAGTTGAAAATATCCGGGTGTGCTTTTTCAATTTCATCCAAAAGCAGCACGGCGTATGGGTTACTGTTGACAGCTTCGGTCAAAAGACCACCTTCATCGTAACCAACATAGCCAGGCGGTGAACCAATCAATTTAGAAATTGAATGACGCTCCATGTATTCAGACATGTCAAAACGTAATAACTTGACACCCATAATGCGAGCCAATTGCTTGCAAATTTCCGTTTTACCTACACCTGTTGGGCCAGCAAATAAGAATGAGCCCATAGGCTTGTCTTCTGCCGCTAAGCCTGAGCGGGAAAGCTTGATAGAAGTAGAAAGCGAATTAACGGCATCTTCCTGCCCGAAAACCCCTAGCTTCAACTCTTCTTCAAGGTTTTTCAGTTGTAATTTGTCATCACTGCTGACTTGGCGAGATGGGATGCGAGCCAATTTAGCAACAATATTTTCAATATCAGCAACGCCAATATTAACTTTACGTTTAGATTTTGGCAGAACTTGCTGTAGAGCGCCCACCTCATCAATCACGTCAATCGCTTTATCAGGCAGGCGGCGATCGCCAATATGACGATGTGTTAGTTCAGCCGCACTCACTAATGAAGCGGCAGAATATTTAACTTTGTGATGCTCTTGATAATACTTTTTCAGGCCGTGAAGAATTTTAATTGTGTCCTCTACTGAAGGCTCATCCACATCAATTTTTTGAAAGCGACGCGTCAGTGCGTGATCTTTCTCAAACACTTTTCTAAATTCATCGTAAGTCGTCGAACCAATACACTTAAGCGTGCCATCTGCAAGCGCCGGTTTTAATAAATTGGAAGCATCCAGTGAACCGCCAGAAACACTTCCGGCACCAATAAGTGTATGAATTTCATCAATAAAAAGGATGGTGTTTGGTTTTTTCTCAAGATCAGTCAAAACAGATTTAAGGCGCTTTTCAAAATCACCGCGATATTTAGTGCCGGCAATAAGCACACCCACGTCCAACGAATAGATTGTTGCATCATGCAGCACTTCTGGCACTTTACCATCAACAATTCTCTTTGCGAGCCCCTGAGCAATGGCTGTTTTACCAACGCCTGCTTGGCCCACCAATAGTGGGTTGTTTTTGCGGCGGCGGGAGAGTATTTGCACCATTCTTAAAACCTCTTCTTCCCTGCCCAACAGCGGGTCGATCTTGCCCTGTTTGGCTTTCTCACAAAGATTGGTGGTGAAAGTTTCTAATGAAGAAGGTTTTTTCTGCTTTTCAGTGGTTTTAACTGTTGATTCTTCAAGTAACGGCTCGGTGGCCTCTGAAGCAATGCCTTCCATAACATCAAGCCTAGACAAGCTGTTAAGCTTTAACATATAAACCGCGTGCGACTCTTTTTCGGAAAAAATACTAACGAAAACATTCATGGCATTGACTGAATTTCTTTGCGCAGATTGTGCTTGATAGACGCTACGCTGTAATACGCGCTGAAAACCAACCGTTGGCACGATATCAATTTCGGCATCTTCTGAAATTAGTGGGGTGTGAGAAACAATGTATTGTTCAAGTTCCGCACGGAGCTCATCAACATTAACGCGCTTGCCACGCAAAAATGACACCACATCTTCCATATTAAGAAGGGCCAGCAGTAAGTGCTCAACCGTTACAAACTCCAGGCGACTGTTTCTCGCCTCAGTCATCACTAAGTTTATTTCTTGTTGGAGTCCAGGTTCAATCATGGAAAAATATTACCTTAATTTGATTTCTCTTAGTTAAGATTTTAACATTATTC
>CAJXHL010000083.1 GCA_913054335.1 uncultured Gammaproteobacteria bacterium
TGGCTGGGCTGGCAGGATTTGAACCTGCGCATGACGGGATCAAAACCCGTTGCCTTACCGCTTGGCGACAGCCCAATTATAGCTAGGTGAGGTGTTAGTCGCTGGTGCAACAAAACCAAACCAATGTTCTGGTAGCTGTTTCTGGGCCACCAAAGCATCTTTCTCGTTTTCAAAGGCTACAAAAACACAGCAACCCGTTCCCGTCATTCTAGCGTTATCTAGATGATTTGCAGTTGAGTCTAGATGCTTGAGTGCTTTTTTTATCTCACTTTTAAGCGAAATTGCAGCACCTAAACAGTCGTTATGCAGATCAGACAGTCTCGAAAAGTCCGCTATTTTCCTTTGTACCGGCGTCATTGTCAATGCTTTGTGCGAGAATATTTCTTCTGTGGAGATGTGCTCATCAATTGAAACCACTAAATAATAATACGGTGGCAAATCCATCGGTTCTAGAATCTCACCAATACCCTCTGCCCAAGCACTTTTACCGGAGACAAAAACAGGCACATCAGCACCCAATGTCCGACCAATTTCAAGCAATGTTCGTTCATCCAAGTTTAATCGCCACAGTTCGTTAAGTGCCAATAAAACCGTTGCTGCATTTGAACTACCACCACCGAGGCCACCACCTATTGGAATTTTTTTATCTATTGAAATGTCTACACCGAGAGAGCTGCCTGAGTGGTTTTTTATAGCACGAGCGCTCTTAAGAAGAAGGTCATCTTCTACTGCAACATCTTCATTGCCGCTGACGCGGTTGATCTGTCCATCTTGCCTAACTGAAAATTTGATTACATCACAAAAATCTAACAGCTGAAATATGGTTTGAAGATTGTGATAACCGTCAGTTCTTTTTGAAGTGATATGCAAAAACAGATTGATTTTTGCCGGTGAGAGATATGTAGAGACTGTCGTCATAGGTTTACTTATCACTGTTACAGTTAAAAAAACACCAATCTAGGCGCGAGGCGCGTGGTTAGGTTGTTCCAAATAAGCAACGAGCAACACAGCGTGGTGCTTTTTTAACAGCAACCCGCTACGCCGAGTCCATTTTCCCTTCAGCTGCGTTATTCGTCTTTTATGTGGCATTACCACACTACACACCTTATGCCTTGCTGATCGAAAAAATAGACTCGGCAGTGGTAAGTAAACCTATGACGACAGTCTCTAGCTTCAGCCATCAATAAAGTGCTCTCGATAATGTTTTAGTTCATTGATTGAATCGTACACATCAGATAAAGCGAGATGCGCTGAGAGTTTATTTGTAGCAGCAGCTTTAGGCTTCCAACGAGACACCAACTCTTTTAAAGTCGAGACATCGATATGGCGATAGTGGAAGAATTTTTCCAGTTCCGGCATATAGTTGTACAAAAAACGACGATCTTGGCAAATGGAGTTGCCACACATTGGTGAGGCACCTTCATCGATAAATTCACGCAAAAAATCCAGCGTTTTCTGTTCTGCATCTGCGGCAGATATTTCTGAATTCTTAACCCTTTCAACCAAGCCTGATTTGGTGTGTTGATTGGTATTCCATTCGTCCATGCCAGCAAGGCAATCATCACTTTGATGAATGGCGAGTGACGGGCCTTCGGCAATCACATTGAGGTCGGCATCGGTAACCACTGTTGCGATTTCAATAATGACGTCACTTTCAGGAAAAAGTCCCGTCATTTCAAGGTCAATCCAGATAAGGTTTGTTTTTTTATTCATGCAAAAGTCTCAAGTTATTGGTTGCTCGCTACAACGTACTCTTCAAGTTTTCTTTGAGCGCCACCATTCTCTAGAACTTGATTGGCTTTTTCAACGCCAGCTTTGAGGCTATCTGCAAGACCGCTGACATAAATTGCTGCTCCAGCATTTAAGGCTACAATATCTTTAGCTGGGCCTTGTTTGCCGGCAAAGGCGGCTCTAATAATTGTAAGGGAGTCGTCAGCATCGTCAGCAGTAATGTCGTCAAGGCTGCCAACACTTAGACCAACATCTATAGGATTAACGGTATAAGTTAAAACTTCGCCGTTTTTAAGCTCAGCAACATAAGTATCATCGGCAATCGACAGTTCATCGAGACCATCTTTTGAGTGAACCACCATAACGTGTCGTGAGCCGAGGCTTTTTAATACATTGGCAATTGGCTCGACTAGGTTTTTATCATAAACGCCCATCACTTGATTTGGTGCTTTGGCAGGATTTGTCAACGGTCCAAGTACGTTAAAAATAGTACGAACAGCCAATTCTTTGCGTGGCCCAATGGCATGCTTCATAGCGCTATGGTGCGCAGGTGCAAACATAAATCCAACCCCAATTTCATCTACGCATCGACCAATCACTTCTGGGCTCACGGCCAAATTAACGCCAGCAGATTCCAGCACATCAGCACTGCCAGATTTGGATGAAATCGAGCGATTGCCGTGTTTAGCTACTTGGCCGCCAGCAGCCGCAACGACAAAGGCTGAAGCAGTCGATATATTAAACAAACCTAAGCCATCACCACCGGTACCGCACGTATCCACCAAATGATTGGTTGGTGAAATTTCAACCGCGGTGGCAAGAGATCTCATCACTTTGGCGCTGGCTGTAATTTCGTCAATACTTTCGCCTTTCATCGAAAGGCCAACTAAAAAAGCACCGATTTGAGCATCGGTTGTCTTGCCTGTCATAATGTCGCTCATGACTGCGTGCATTTGCTCTTCGCTTAAATCTTGTTTGGCGATTACCGCTTTAATGGCTTGTTGTATATTCATTACTTTCTCTGTTAGTTGTTCGAGTCTTTCTAAAGGCTTCCATTCATCAGGTGCTCAATATCGTCAATCTCTTTGACGAGGGAGTGTGTCAACACTGTGTTTCCTGATTCAGTGATTAGAACATCGTCCTCAATTCGGATGCCAATATTCCAATACTTTGGGTCAATTTTATCATTCTTGCGAATATAGATTCCTGGTTCAACCGTCATAACCATGCCCGGCTCAAATTGGCGATGCTCATCATTCAGTTTGTATTGTCCACAATCATGGACATCGAGCCCCAGCCAATGGCCGGTATTGTGCATATAAAACTCATTTAGCGGTAAATCCTCGCTGATTATGCCAAGTTCAGTCAGACCTTTGGTTATAGTTTCGCACGCTGTTTCATGTGCGTGATTAACTGGACCTCCTGGTTTAAGGCAATCAATGGCAGCCTTTTGTGCGTCAAGAACAATGCTATAAATTTGTTTTTGTGCTTCGCTAAATCGCCCATTGATTGGGAAAGTGCGAGTAATATCCGAGGCATAGCCCACAGTCTCACAACCTGCATCGATCAATAGTAAGTCGCCATCTTCTAGTGCTTCATTGTTTTCAATGTAGTGCAGTACGCAAGCATTAGCGCCACCTGCAACAATAGGCGTATAGGCGTGCGTTGAGTTGTTTCTTTTAAATTCTGCATCAAATAATGCGGCAATTTCATACTCAAACATTCCTGGTTTGACTTTAGTCATTGCTTGAGTGTGTGCAGCAGCAGCTAAGTCGGCAGAGGTTTGCATGTTTTTAATTTCTATCTCGTCTTTGAGAAGTCGCATTTCTGAGAGGTGCGGTAAAAGAGTCTTAATATTATCTGCCGAGGCAATATCTTGGGCAAGAATATTAGTGCTGTTATTGTCGTAATAAAGCACTGATTCATCATCGATTAAGGTTTCCAATTGTTCAGAAAACTCCTCGATTGAATAGGCATTGTTTGCAAGCAGGGCTTCTGGCGCGGCATCAACGCCTAATCTCTTGCCATTCCAAATCTCTTTGGTTTTGTCTTTAGGTCTCAAAAAGATTGAATAATTATTTTTCGAAAAAACCGCAATCGCATCAGGTTCCATAAAGCCGGTTAAATACCAAAAACTAGAGTCTGGTCGAAAAGGGAAAGTGACATCTGCATTGCGTTGTAATTCTGAGTTAGTGCATACGATAACAAGTGCATTGTCTTCTATGCGGCTTAATAACTCTTGTCGTCTTTTTTGATGTATCATTTTTAGTATTCAGCAAATTATTAATGATTTAGTAAAGGTATTTTGTTGTATTCTAACAGCGCCAAGGTCTAAGTTGACTAATTTCAAAACGATACCATGAAAAGCGTAAGACTTTATCAAAATACCACTCTCAAAGTAGGCACGAAAATTGATTTGGACGAATCTGCTACGCATCATTTAATTAAAGTTTTGCGCTTTCCCGAAGGCAAAAACATTACTCTTTTTAATGGCGATAGCTTCGATTATCTGGTCAAAGTCATTAACACCAAAAAAACCTGCTCGGCTCAAGTGCTTTCTTGTGAAAAAAATAACAGAGAATCTTCGCTGAACCTAACTCTCGCACAAGCTATCGCCAAAGGCGAAAAGATGGATTTCCTTATTCAAAAAGCCATTGAGCTTGGTGTCAATCGAATTATTCCTGTGCAAGCCGAGCGTTGTGTGGTACGCCTTAACGGCACTAAGCTTATTAAACGCACAGAGCATTGGCAAAAAATCGCCAATCATGCTTGTGAGCAATCAGGCAGATCGGTGATTGTCGAGGTGGCGGAGGCAAAATCATTGACAGAGGTGCTATCTGAGACCGAAGGTAATGGCTATGTGTTGCACCACCGTGCTGAAGAGAGCTTACTAACAATGAAAGCGCCTATAAAAGCGACAATTCTCATTGGACCAGAAGGTGGGCTCAGCAAATCTGAGATTGACGAGGCAATTGCGTCAGGTTTTCAACCACTTTTGCTGGGCAATAGAATTCTTAGAACTGAAACCGCATCACTCGCAGCTATTGCCAATATGCAACTGCTTTGGGGAGGTTGAATAAACGCT
>CAJXHL010000084.1 GCA_913054335.1 uncultured Gammaproteobacteria bacterium
GAGTTGCAATTGGAAGGGCTATCGTTCGTGAGCCTTCGATATATTTATTTGATGAGCCATTATCGAATTTAGATGCTGAGTTGCGCGTCGCTACTCGCGTTGAATTAAAGGCTTTACATGCGAGACTTGGCAACACAATGGTCTACGTTACTCATGACCAAATTGAGGCAATGACAATGGCTGATAAGATTGTCGTAATGCACGATGGAATTATTGAGCAGACTGGAACTCCTTTGGATTTATATAATAAACCTTCCAATTTATTTGTTGCTGGATTTATTGGCTCGCCAAAAATGAATTTTTTAGAGTGCTCATCTCTTCCAGAGAGTATTAAAAAACTAGCACCTAAGGGCTCATCTACTTTTGGCGTAAGACCGGAGCACCTCACAATCAAAGAAGAGAATTCAATCCCTTTAAAGGTTAAAAATGTTGAGCAATTGGGCTCTGATAGTTATCTTTATGGTGAAACCATTGAGGGGCAGGACCTTTCTATTAAGTTAAATATTCAAACTGAGATTAAATCTAAGCAATCTGTAAATGTTGGCTTTAAAGCTAGTGATATGCACTGGTTTGACGAAAATGGAATGTCTCTTTAGTGTTGATTGTGTATCATCAATCAAATCTTTAAAAATCTAAAATTATTTATAGTATGAGTCAGGCGGCAATTTGGATTAAAAATCCTCTAGCTATATTTGCACAAAATAGCGATGGTGGTGTCGTTATTAAGGCTCAAAAAATTATTGAATTAGTTCCACTAGGTGCTAGTCCAAAGTCTCATATTGATGAAATTTATGATGCAAGTAGTAGCGTTCTTTTGCCGGGCTTAATTAATACTCACCATCACTTTTATCAAACATTAACCCGCGCTTACCCAGAAGCATTAAATCAAGAGTTGTTTCCTTGGCTTAAGAGTTTGTATAAGGTGTGGGCAAACATTCAGCCCGAAATGCATGCCGTTGCTACTGAATTGGCGTTAGCTGAATTGCTACTGTCGGGTTGTACTACAGCCAGCGACCATCATTATTTATTCCCCTCTCAACTAGAAAATGCGATTGACATCCAAGTTGAGCAAGCACAGAAAATGGGTATTCGTGTAGTATTGACGCGAGGTTCAATGAGCCTTGGCGAAAAGGATGGTGGGCTGCCACCACAAAGCGTCGTACAAACGGATGATCAAATTCTGCAAGACTCTGAGCGCCTAATCAATACTTACCACCAAACTGAGCAAGGCGCCATGGTTCAAATAGCACTAGCGCCTTGTTCACCTTTTTCGGTGACAACAGAGTTGATGCAGGAGACGGCAAACCTTGCCAAGAAAAAAAATGTTCGCTTGCATACTCACCTGGCTGAGACCATTGATGAAGAAAACTTCTGTTTACAGAAATTTGGCCTTAGAACTGTGGATTATCTTGAAAGTGTTGGATGGTTATCAAACCGAACTTGGCTTGCTCACGGTATACACTTTAACGAGGAAGAAGTACAAAAACTGGGTCAAGCCAATGTCGGCATTTGTCATTGTCCAACCTCCAATATGATGTTGGCATCAGGTATTTGCCATAATCTTGAACTTGAAGAGGCGGGTTGCGATATTGGCATTGGGGTTGATGGCTCCGCATCAAATGATGGGTCGAATATGATTGCTGAAGTAAGGCAAGCAATGTATCTTCAGCGTCTACGATATGGTGCGTCAAAAGTTACCCACCAACAAGCATATCATTGGGCAACGAAAGGCTCGGCCAAATTATTAGGCAGGGGTGATATTGGTGAAATTGCAGTTGGCAAGCAAGCCGATTTAGCTTTATTTAAATTAGATGAAATGAGATTTTCGGGCAGTCACGACGCTTTAGCAGCATTATTATTATGTGGCGCCCAAAAAGCCGATCGCGTAATGGTGGCAGGTCAGTGGCGAGTTGTTGATGGTAAGATAATGGGTTTGGATGAAGCTGAATTGATTCATCGCCATAAAAAGTCAGCATACGAATTACGGCAGTTGGCCAGTGTATAGCGCTATTTGAATCAACGGAATGACGAAGCTATTGTTATTATATTTTAGCTGTATTCTGAGATAAAATTTCTTTCAACCCTGGTTTGTTTGCAAAAATTTCAGCCTTATCCAAGCCATCCATTTCATGTGGAAAAATTAGCCAATCATCGGTTTCGTGCAGATAGTACTCAGGGGTAAAAGTGGTTATATTTCGTTCTGGCTTGTACCACGGCATTGCGATACGGATATCTTGTGGAGTATTTTTTCTTGATTTAGCGTTTAACGTGTCAAGAATGGCCTTAATACTTCTGCCGGAGTCGAACACATCGTCGACGATGAGCAGTTTATCTTCGGCGTTCATATTTTTTATGAGGTAGCCTAGGCCATGGATTCGTACACGCTTTAGTTGAGAGTTTATGCCCGTGTATGAAGAAGTGCGTATTGCAATATGATCTGCATGGTTGCCAAGATAGGCAAGAAGCTCTTGGATGGCAATGCCAACAGGGGCTCCACCGCGCCAAACACCGACAATAAAGTCAGGTTTAAATCCACTATTGTGAATTTTCATTCCTAATTTGAACGAGTCCAACAGCAATTCGTTTGCTGAAATGTATTTTTTATGCATAGTTGTAAGTCACTGATTAAATAATCATAAAGGGTCATTTATACCATGTTTTAATGAAAAAAAACTCATTACTTTTTAGGCGAAACAACAAGTGCTTAAAACTTGGTAGTAATTAAGCTAAGTTGAGATTTGCCACGATGCCACATTAACAAAGAACTGGCATGCCAAGCATTGTTGAACGTTATTTTTTACTGGGGCGCTTCCAAGTGCTTAAGGTAGTTTGTTTGTTTCGACTGAGAGCGAGCGACTCATCTGGCACGTCTTTTGTAATGGTCGAACCTGCACCAATAGTCGCATTTTTACCAATAGTTACAGGTGCAATCAACTGTGCATTAGAACCAATAAAAGCACCGTCTTTAATGACGGTTTGATATTTATTTGCACCATCGTAATTGCAAGTAATAACACCAGCACCGACATTAACACCGTCACCAATCGTGCTGTCACCTACATAGCTAAGATGTGACACTTTAGAAGTGTTGCCAATTGTTGTTTTTTTAACCTCGACAAAATTACCTATTTTGGCATTGTTGCCAATACGACTTTGAGGTCGAAGTCGGGCAAAAGGGCCGATGGTCGTGTGATTTCCAACAGTTGAATCTTCAATCATTGAATTTGCCTTAATTTCTGCATTATCGCCGATTTTGGCGTTTTTTATAATACAGTTCGGCGCAATTGTTACATTGTCACCTAATTCATTATTGCCTTCAAAAACGACATTGATATCAATGACGCAGTCCTTGCCAAAACTAAGCGTGCCTCGACAATCAAAACGAGCAGGATCCTTCACACCAAGGCCATTGGTCATAAACTCATTGACTTGTTTTTGCTGTACAAGTCGCTCCAGTTCTGCCAATTGGTTTTTGTCATTAACGCCCATCACTTCCACCACACTATCGCAAATAAAAGATGAAATATTAACATTATTCGCATTCGCCATTTTGACAATATCGGTTAAATAAAATTCACCCTGGGTATTGTGTGGTGTGAGGTTATTGATATAGTTTCGCAAAAGCGAGGCTTTTACAGCCATGATGCCTGTGTTAATTTCGTTAATTTCTAATTCATTTTTACTGGCATCCTTTTGCTCAACTATGGCAATAATTTGCCCTTCTGCATCCCTTTTGATGCGACCATAGCCAAAAGGATTTTCCAAAACAACGCTTAAAAGCGCAAAACCGGTTTCGATGGCTTTACTAAGTAGCGCGCTCAGCGTAGTGCTTTGAATAAAAGGCACATCACCATAGAGTACAAGACAAACAGAATCATCATCAATATCTGGCATCACTTGCTGAACAGCGTGCCCCGTGCCCAGTTGCTCTTTTTGAACAACCCAATTAACGTTCTTATTGTCAATGGCGTTTTTAACCAACTCTGCTCCATGGCCAATGACAATATTTAGATTGGCGTCTAGAGGAAGTGCTGCATCGATAACATGCTGCAAGAGTGTTTTATCTGAAAGTTGTTGTAGAATTTTGGGTGTATTCGATTTCATTCTGCTGCCTTCGCCGGCAGCCAAAATAATCGCATTTATTGTTGGCATAAATAATTTTGGTTCTTTTTGAAGGGGATTATAATCGAGACCTATGTACAAACCACTATCAAATCAAAATGGTTTATGCCAAGTTCTCTAATCAAAGACCTAAGGTAAAATTTCATATAAAGAGGAAATGTTACTCCTTAAATATAACATGAGGCTAAATGCGTAATAAACTGACAGCTGAATTCATTGGCACCTTTATTTTGGTTTTTGCCGGTAGCGGTGCAGTCATGATAAATGATATCACAGGTGCACTTGGTCATACCGGCGTAGCAATGACTTTTGGCTTTGTCATTGTGGCGCTGATTTATAGTTTTGCTCACGTTTCTGGTGCGCATTTTAATCCCGCGGTAACCATTGCCTTTTATTCGATGGGTGAGTTTAATCGTAAGCGTGTTTTGCCCTATATCAGCGCTCAAATACTCGGCGCTATTGCCGCAAGTATTACACTTTTTTATTTACTGCAAGAAGACTTTAACCAGCTTTCAGAGGTAAGTTATCTTGGCGCAACACTGCCACATGGCTCGGTGGCGCAGTCTTTTGGGTTTGAGTTTTTGCTTGCCTTTATATTAATGCTG
>CAJXHL010000085.1 GCA_913054335.1 uncultured Gammaproteobacteria bacterium
TTGCTGTTTAGAATAGCATGCTACCATGAGCAGATAATGTCATTGCTAGGAGCATTGGCACTGATAAAGCCACATTTGTGCGTGAAGCCATTGCTGCTGTAAATTTCGCTTTGGCAATTTCTTCTGCGCTCGCCTCAACGATACCCAAAATCTTTTTCTGACATGGCCAGATGATTACCCAAACGTTAAATAACATAATCGTACCCAACCAAGCACCAAGGCCAATCACTTCTGAACCGGCAGAGAAACTAAAGGCACTAACCAAACCAACTGTATTCTCTAGAGCTGCTGCGCCAGTTAACCAGGTCAGTGCCGCTGACATACGGAACCAAAGTAGTGCGCGTGGGGCAACATACTTACCAATCGCCGCAGGACCAGGGCCACCTTCGTCTGCCAATGCTTCACCCATTGCTGGCACTTGGACAAAGTTAAAGTAATATAAGAGACCAATCCAAGTAATACCAAAAATAACGTGCAACCAGACAATCAGCCGGGCTGTGTTTAAAGTAAATTCTTCTGCTGTTGGAAAAACAAACAAAGCTGCCAAAATGGCGAGAACAAAACCTAAAGCAATAGTGCCTTTAATTGAAGTTAATGGATTCATGGAATCTCCTATAGTTAGTTAGTCGGCACTATTATAAATAGATATGGTTTGCTTATTGTATTTTTCATCGATATGTTTTGCTTTTTTTGTAGTCCCAAGTAATAATACAACGAATTCTAATGAATACACATATAATCAATGCCCGAATTACCTGAAGTAGAAACGACCAGACAAGGATTATTAAAGCTGATTGTTGGGCGAAAAATACTCAGCGCCAACATCTATCAACCACGATTGCGCTGGTTAGTGCCAGAGCACTTATTGAGTACACTTGATGGGCAAAGGGTTGCTGACATTTCAAGGCGTGGCAAATATTTATTGATCGCATTTAAGAATGGTACTTTGGTTATGCACCTTGGAATGTCTGGCTCGATACGTGTTGTAGATACAGAGTTGCCGCTAAAAAAACACGAACATTTTGAGTTAACATTTAATAACAACACCAGTTTGCGTTTTGATGACCCAAGACGATTTGGCGCTGTGCTTTGGCAAAATGTAGGCGAAACACTGTCTTTGTTTAAATCGCTTGGACCGGAACCACTGACTGAGGATTTTAACGCCAATGATCTTTTTACACGCTCGAGAAGCAGAACACAAAACATTAAAACCTTTATTATGAACAGTAATATCGTTGTTGGCGTTGGCAATATATACGCCTCTGAAAGCCTATTTTTAGCAAAGATTTCACCAAAAACGTCTGCAGGAAAAATATCACTTAAACGCTACCAAGTGCTTACTCAAAGCATTAAACAAATTTTGTCTGAGGCGATAAAAAATGGTGGCACCACACTTAAGGATTTTTCCGGCGTTGATGGAAAACCTGGTTATTTCACTCAAAAGTTATCGGTCTATGGTCGAGCTGATGCCGCTTGCGAGCGGTGCAATGGTACAATCAAGAAAATTACACAAAACCAGCGTGCTACTTATTATTGCTCAAAATGTCAGAAATAGAAAATCCTAAAGCCCTTTTTGAGAGCACTTGCTCTACCAATTCTGAGTCTTTTGCTTTGCAAAATTTAGGCGATAGGATGGAACCTGAGTTTAGTGAAAACTGCATTATTATTGTTGATCCTGGAATGAGGATTCATCATCAAGCCTATGCGGTAATTGATTACCAAGGCGAGCTTTACTTTCGCCAATTTATTAATGTTGACCATAAGCCTCTGATGCGTTGCTTAAATAACGATTACGAGGACATTGAGTTGATTGGTGATTACGACATAAGGGGTTGCGTGGTGCAACAGAAACAGCGCAAACAAACTGCTTTGCACTATTACCACTTAAATAAAGTGAGTAAAGAAATGGTTTTTGGTGAAAAAGGTAAGGCGAAAAAGTAGAGTCAACGTTAGGTAATCCAAATCAAATGCGCCATTCGTCCAGACTTTTCGCCGTCGCGTCGATAGGAGTAATACTTTTCTTTTTCTGAGTAAGTGCAATGTTCACCACCCGTGATTGATTTGACACCATGAGCAATAAGCGCGATTCGAGCAGCAACGTATAAGTCAAGCATGTATTTATTTTTATGCTGAATAAAGGCACATTCAAAATCGGCATTACTATTAACAAAGACATCTCGTACCTCAGTGCCAACTTCAAAGGCTTTTTGAGAAATTCCAGGACCTAAATGTGCCAATATTTCGCCCTTATTCACATCCAGCGCTTTAATACTAGATTCGATTACTCCACCAACTAATCCCCGCCAACCAGCGTGCACAATGCCAACAGCGCTGCCGTTTTTCTTGCACAAAAAAATCGGCAAGCAATCAGCGGTTAACACAGCGCAAACCACACTCGGTGTTTGGCTAATACTTGCATCTGCTTTAGATGAATAAGACGAATCAACATTAACACAGATATTGGAATGGCATTGATCCAACCATTTTGGCTCATTAGGTAGATTGTATTGACTGGCTAGTAATCGACGATTTGCCAAAACTGCACTTGACTCATCACCAACATGATTGGCGAGGTTAAAATTTGTGTAGTTGTATTTACTCGCGCCATTTTCAATCAATCTGGGTGTGCTTAGAAATTTAACGTTTGCAGGAAACATGGCTGAGTTTGATTGAATTACTCGGGGTCAAACTCGCTCAAGAAGCCGAGTAAGGTGACCATGTCATCGGGCAAAGGCGCTTTCCAAGACATGGTTTCGCCACTAATGGGGTGAGTTATTGTTAACTTTTTGGCGTGTAAAGCTTGACGCTTAAAATCTTTCAAGGCATTCTTTAAGGCTTCATCGGCTTTTTTCGGAAATCTTATTTTGCCGCCATACATTGGATCACCAATCAACGGATAGCCAATGTGTGATAAGTGCACTCGGATTTGATGCGTTCGACCCGTCTCTAAAATAGCCTTGACGTGCGTGTGATGGGCAAATCGATCAATAACTCGGTAATGTGTCAATGCGTGTTTGCCAGATTCGGTAACCGCTTGTTTGATTCGATCTCTACTATCACGACCAATCGGTTCGTCAATAGTGCCACCAGAGATCATGTGACCATAAACGATCGCTGAATATTCACGCGAGACCGTGTGTGTTTGCAACTGTTCAACCAAGTTTTTTTGTGCTTTTTCACTGCGAGCCACTACCATCAAACCCGAGGTGTTTTTATCCAAGCGATGAACAATGCCTGCTCTGTCTAATTTGAACAATTCTGGATCGTAGGCAAGTAAGCCGTTAGCCAGTGTACCCTTCCAGTTGCCAGCGCCAGGGTGCGTCACCAAACCAACAGGCTTGTTGATGACAATAATATCGTCATCCTCAAACACAACCTCGAGAGGAATATGCTCAGCAATCCAGCTAATATTTTCATTCTTTTTAAGACTCACCTCAACAATTTCATCGCCTTTCGCTCTATCTTTTGGCTTAAATTTCTTCTGATTAATCAGCACATCACCCGTTTTTATCCAGGCGGTTATTTTGGAGCGAGAATATTCTGGCAACATTCGCGCAATTGCTGCATCGATGCGTTCGCCAGTCATGCGTTCGGGTATTATTATTTTGAGTTTCTCCATGACGATATTTTAATTCAAATCAAGTTGTTGCTTGTCGCTGATAGTGGTTGAATACGGTAAATATTGCCATTATCAGTAGAGAAATAAATCCAGCCTTCAGGGCCTTGTAGAAGCGCTCTAACGCGTTCATTTAAATTTTCAAATAATCGCTCTTCGGCAATCGCCACACCATTACCGTCAAGCTCTATGCGATTAATGTGATGAAGTTTCAATGCGCCGGCGAATAAACTCCCTTGCCAACGAGGAAAAGCCTCGCCTGTATAAAGCAATAAACTGCCCGGAGCAATTGAGGGGGTATAGATCTTAATCGGTTGCTCCATGCCTTCTTTATGGGTGCCTTCACCAACAGCCAGTGGCAACCAATATTCTTTACCGTAAGAGATGATCGGCCAGCCATAATTCTTGCCTTTCTCAATCAGATTGATTTCATCACCGCCACGTGGGCCGTGCTCGATAGACCATAGTCTTTGGTTGACACCATCCCAAACCAGGCCCTGAGGGTTACGATGACCGTAACTCCATATTTCATTTCGCGCATCTTCAACGTCTACAAATGGATTATCTTGTGGAACGGAGCCATCAACATTAAGCCTTAAAATAGAGCCTGCATGTGATTCTAGATTTTGTCCATTAGGTCGATTCCCTCTATCACCTACAGAAAAATATAGATGCGTATCGTCAAAAGCGATGCGACTACCAAAGTGCCTATCGCTGGGCTCAAGGGAATTTGTGATCAACAAGTCCTGCCAGTCAACAACGCCCTCGTGACTGACATGCGCTCTTGCTAGTGTTGTTTCACCGTAGTTCTTAAAAGGCTTAACATAGCTGAAATATAGCCAATCTCCAGCTTTATAATTAGCTGGCTTGGCGACATCCATTAAACCACCTTGGCCTTTTACAAGAATAGTCGGCAAGCCCGACAAATAATCAACGTCACCCGAATCAAGATTAACAGTGCCCAGCCTACCCTGACGTTCGGTAAAGAGTATTTCACTGTTGGAGAGAAAAGTCATCCCCCAAGGAACGCCCAAACCCACTGCTACTTGGCTAACTTGATA
>CAJXHL010000086.1 GCA_913054335.1 uncultured Gammaproteobacteria bacterium
AATGATTTTCCCAAGTACCGGAATGTCGACTTCCAGTGCTTTGGAGGAAAAGTAAACCCAGCCAAACCAAAGAAGGACTTTTAAGGGTGCTGAGACTGCCTTAATAAGATAGTCATCTATTTTCGTTTGGGTGTTACCCGTATGTTTTGTAATTTGTTTAAGCACAAAACTCAGCGTAATATGGGCAATAAATGCCACAACGAACAGTGCACCTACCATTTGCATGGGGGTTATATTTTGGATGAATTCGCTCATTTCAGGTATTTTAATGGATTAATAGTGTCCGAGTATTTTTTCATTTCGAAATAAAAGGGTTGACTTCCTGTTAAAGCAATCACTTGACCTTTCTTTACTTGGTCGCCTTCACGCGTATGTAACACTTGATTTTGAGTGTAAGAACTGTAGAAGCCAAAGGCGTGCTTGATGATAATCATTTTTCCGTAGCTTTTCATCTTAGAACCACTATAGACTACCATGCCATCTCTTATGCTTCGCACTTCTTGTCCAGGATAAGTCGCAAAAGTTATGCCTAAGTGTTGATTTTCTGGCGAGTATTTCTTGAGAATTTCAGCATCAACTGGAATAGACCAGCTACTATCTATTTCCGAACTAGGTTCGCTAAAAGATGAGTTGATATTTGTCTCTAATGTTTCAACAACGTACGCCCTTGTGGCATTTGCTTTATTAAATGACTTATCGACAACAACAACCGTGTTTGGGTCGTTTGTAAGACAACCCGAGAGTAGTATGCATAAAGCTGAGCTAAACAGTACTTTAGTACCTGTTTTTACGAAACTTATACTCTTTGAGTGTAAAGCTGTGCTGAAAAGTAATTTAGTAAACATACCAAAATCCTATTGCAATGATGACGATTAGGGCGTAACCCAATCTATCGATGTATTTATTTAACCACGCATCACACTGTTTGCCAAATTTTCTTACAAGAAAAGCAATCAAGAAATAACGAGCCGATCTCGCAATGAGTGAAAACAAGATAAAAGGCAGCAGCGCCATTGACAGCATTCCAGCGGCAATGGTGAAAATTTTGTAAGGAACTGGGCTAAAGCCAGCAATCAATATAATCCAAATACCGTATTCGATAAACCAACTTTCGGCTTGATTAAGTTTTGATAGATAGCCAAATTTCTCTATAAATGGCAATAAAAAATCAATAAAGTAAACACCCAAGTAATAGCCAATAACAGCACCGGAAACTGAACTCAACGTGCAAAAAAGCGCGTATTGATAAGCTTTATTTCGTACTTGTAATGACATGGATGCCAGTAAGACATCTTGCAAAGGTAAAGGCAAGATGAAGGATTCTAGGAAACTAATAGAGCAGAGCCAGTAAATAGCAAATTGACTCTTTGAGTATTTAAGTACTTTTTGGTACGGGTAATGAAAAAGTCTCATTAAATATGTTTGTTATTCCTTGAGCAGTGGAAATCCAAGTCGTTCTCTTGAATCGAGGTACGTTTGGGCTACTTTTTGGCTCATTGCACGCACGCGACGAATAAAGCGCGCTCTATCAGTCACACTGATGGCGTGCCTTGCATCAAGCAAGTTAAACAAGTGCGAAGCCTTCATCACTTGCTCGTAAGCAGGGAAAGGTAATTCTTTTTCAATTAACTGAAAGTTCATTGACTCTGCTTCATCAAACTGCCTAAACAACACTTCGGTGTCGGCAATATCAAAGTTGTATTCCGATTGCTCTACTTCGTTTTGATGGAAAACATCCCCATAACTTAAACCTTCGGTCCAAACAAGTTCATAAACACTATCAACGCCTTGTAGATACATTGCTAATCGCTCCAGGCCATAAGTGAGCTCGCCTGAAATTGGTTTGCAGGCTAGGCCGCCTACTTGCTGAAAATAGGTAAATTGAGAAACTTCCATGCCGTTTAGCCAAACTTCCCAACCCAAACCCCATGCACCTAATGTGGGTGATTCCCAGTTATCCTCTACAAAGCGCACATCGTGAACACTGAGATCAATGCCTATAGTAGAGAGAGATTCAAGATATAAGTCTTGGATATCGCTTGGCGAAGGTTTCATTAGTACTTGAAATTGGTAGTAATGTTGAAGTCGGTTTGGATTTTCACCGTAGCGTCCATCAGTAGGGCGACGTGAGGGTTGAACGTAGGCAGCTTTCCATGGCTCAGGGCCAACCGAGCGCAGAAATGTTGCAGGATGAAATGTACCGGCACCAACCTCCATATCAAAAGGCTGCATCAAAGCACAGCCTTTTTCAGCCCAAAATGCTTGCAATTTAAGAATTAAATTTTGAAATGATGCGCTTGCATCTAAGTCTAAAAGGGACATGAAAACAGCTGAAAAATAGTAAAAGGAGGTCTTTGTGTAATTATGTAAAAATCTCCTAAAATTTTACCGCATCAACCTGCTGCTTTGAATCTTTTCAAAAAACTGACAAGTCATGTATTTATAGTGCTACAGCATCCAATGGCCAATAGTATAGAAGTGCCGGGATGGCGACAATGGTAATGATGATTTCGAGTGGTAGTCCAAGCTTCCAGTAATCGTTAAAACGATAACCTCCAGGGCCCATGACTAACGTGTTATTTTGATGGCCAATCGGCGTTAAGAAGGCGCAAGAAGCGCCAATCGCAACCGCCATCAAAAATGTATCAGGATTAACGCTTAAAGTTTTAGCTACCTCGAAACCGATCGGGGCGGCAACAAGCACAGTAGCAACGTTATTAAGCACAGCGCTGAGTAACATGGTGATTAGTAGCATGATGGTGAGGATAACAGCAGGTGATGCACCACTTGCAATATAAAGCAAACCGCTGGAAAGCGTTTCAGCGCCACCACTGCTTTGCAAGGCTTGACCAATGGGGATCATTGCGCCCAAAAGCACAATTACAGGCCAACTAATGGAGCGATAAATTTCTATCGTAGGGATAACATTTGCGGCAATATAGAAAACCACAACCAGAGACAGCGCAATCGGTAAATTGATGTAGCCTAAGCTCGAGGCGATAATTGCAATTAAGAAGGAAACAACAGCCATCAAAGATTTTTTTCGTTGTGGAATTTTTAAATCTTTTTTCTCAAGGGCAAGGCATTCCATCCATTTAATGGCACTGCCTAACTCGGCACTATTGCCATGAAGTAGCAATACATCGCCCGGCTGGATTTTGGTATTTCTTACTTGGTGAATAATGGAGCGACCCGCGCGTGAAATACCAAGCAGGGAAATTTGCCTGAGTTTTAATAAGCTGAGTTGAGTAGCGGTTCTGCCAATGGATCGTGAAAAAGGCGGTGCTACCACCTCAATAAGAGACGTGTGTTTAAATTCAAAATCAGACTTTGTTTCGCTGATATAGTGAGTTTTGGTTTTTTTCATAAACTCATCAATACCCTGAACCGAGCCCTCGAGAACAAGTAAGTCGTCAACATTAATAATAAAATTACGAATAAAGCCTTCACCCTCTAGGCGCTCATTATTTCTAATCAGACCTAAAATCGCAATATCAGCTTCCTCGCATATATTGTCAAGGTGGGATAGGTACTGACCAATAAAATTAGAATCTTTGTCAATCACCACATTTGATACATATTGTCGTATATCTTCTGGCTTGCTATCTAGCTTGTTTGCATCCTTAGGCTGTGGCATCAATCGCCAGCCAAATAGGGCGATAAAAATCACGCCAGAAAGTGCAACAATCAAGCCCACTGGGGCAAAATCAAACATCGAGTAGGGCGTATCAAGCACACTCTCCCGATAAGTAGCAATAACGACATTTGAGGCGGTGCCAATCATCGTCACCATGCCGCCCAATATTGACGTAAAAGCAAGCGCCATTAGCGTTGCAGATGGCTTCCTGTTTGCTTTTTTGTTTAGTTCAGTATCTGCGGGCATTAATATTGCTAGGGCAGCAACATTGTTAACAATACTTGAAAGCGCAGCTGAAACAGTACCCATCACCGCAATATGAGTTTTTACGCCGCTGATAAGCCTACCAAGCTTTGTACTGATTAGCTCAACAGTACCAGAGCGAACCAAGCCTCTACTAATAATGAGGACCAGTGCAATAATAATAACCGCTGGATGACCAAAACCAGAAAACACATCATTAGTAGGAATGACGCCGACAAGTGCGCCAATAATTAGCGCACTAAAGGCAACCAAATCGTAACGAACTCGCCCCCAAATAAAGAATATAAAGGTAACCGAGATCAGCAAAAAAACAATGGATTGATCACTCATCTTTAGTCATCACCCCCTCTAAGTAAGGAGTTTATTATATCGAACTTGATTGTTGGATAAATCTAAATACCTTGTTATTGGGGTACTTTAAGAACTCAGATAGTATTTTTGGCAAAATATTATTATTAAAATATTGAGAATTTTGCAAATGGATGATTACTGGTCTTAATTGACCTCAAAAACCCCTTTAAAACGTCATTTATAAGCTAAAAAGCTTTATTTATCGGTTTTTTCACAAAAACAGGGCATTGTAGGGTTGACAGAGAAAATTTCGGAAATTTCACCCCAGGGTGGCCTCTCTTGGCAAAAGCCAATTCACCTTCTAAAAATGACATAAAAAATGCGGGATTTTTCCCGCATTTTTTATTGTACTTCAGAAATTTAGTATTTATAAGTTTCTG
>CAJXHL010000087.1 GCA_913054335.1 uncultured Gammaproteobacteria bacterium
TGATAAGCAAACTATCGTCTCAACAGCCTGATTTCGATGAAAAGTTATCCGCTCTACAGGCTTGGGAAAGTGTCTCAAATAATGAAGTAGCATCCACTGTTAATAGCATTATTTCGTCAATCAGAGCTGATGGCGACAAAGCCTTAATTAATTATTCCATTCAATTTGACGGTGTTAAGGCAACATCGATGGCCGACCTAACAATTAGCCAAAACGAGCTAAAAAAAGCCTTTGACACGCTAGCTAATGAAGAAAAGAAAGCATTAAGTACAGCAGCTGAAAGAGTTAAAAACTATCACCAAAAACAAACTCAGCAAACTTGGACATTTACCGAAGACGACGGCACAATGCTGGGGCAGAAAATCACACCTATAGATAGAGTTGGTCTGTACGTTCCTGGCGGTAAAGCGGCTTACCCTTCCTCAGTACTAATGAATGCAATACCAGCAAAAGTTGCAGGTGTTGGAGAGCTCATCATGGTAGTGCCAACACCCGGCGGTAAAGTTAATCAGCTGGTACTCGCTGCTGCCCACATTGCAGGCGTTAACCAAGTTTTTACTGTCGGTGGCGCACAAGCGATTGCAGCACTTGCTTACGGCACCGAGAGTGTACCAAAAGTGGATAAAATTGTTGGACCTGGCAACATCTATGTTGCTACTGCTAAACGAGCCGTTTTCGGCCAAGTTGGCATCGACATGATTGCTGGCCCTTCTGAGATACTAATTATTTGTGACGGCAATACCGATCCCGATTGGATCGCAATGGATTTATTCTCACAGGCAGAGCACGATGAAGACGCACAATCCATCCTACTTTGCCCTAGCCAATCATTTATCGATCAAGTTGAAGAAAGTATTAAGAGACTATTGCCAACTATGGATAGACAAGATATTATCCGCACAGCTTTAAAAGACCGAGGCGCACTGATTCATACTCAAGACTTAGCAGAATCTGTACAAATCTCTAACACCATCGCACCCGAACACTTAGAGCTGTCAGTTGAAAACCCTGAGTCTTTGCTCGATGGCATCACGCACGCCGGTGCTATTTTTATGGGTAAATTTACCTGTGAAGCACTTGGCGATTATTGCGCAGGTCCAAACCATGTACTACCAACTTCCGGTACTGCACGTTTCTCTTCGCCTCTAGGTGTTTATGATTTTCAAAAGAAATCCAGCTTGATTATGGTGTCAAGTAAAGGCGCAAATTCCTTAGGGAAAATCGCCGCCACGCTCGCTGATGGCGAAGGTCTCCAAGCCCACGCTGAATCGGCAAGGTATCGACTCGATAACTAGCCATTTTCAAAATTTCCGAAATTTTTTCGAAAGTCCTATTAAAGCAATATTTTTGAAATGAAAACCACCAAAATTGGTTGTTTTTGGCTCTAGAAAGGTATTTTTTAAGGTTTTTAATGAAGGCCTTGCCTTCATAAAGGCTGTATTGATGATCGTTTCGAGGAGGTGAATTGCCGAAAGGCAAGAGAAGCTGCCCTGGGGTATTATTTCTGATATTTTGGATAAAGCCTTTTCTCAATTATCAAAGACTTTCGAATAAGGGTTTTATCCATTTAGATATTCTCAATAGCAGTTTGCATGCGCTGGAGCGCTCGATCTATATTGTCAATCGAGTTGGCGTAAGAAAGGCGTAAATAACCCTCGCCGTATTTTCCGAAGGCACTTCCCGATAAAAGCGCTACGCTGGCTTCATGAAGGAAATAATTTTCTAATGCGTTCGACTTCATCCCTAACTCGGAAACATTAGGGAAAACATAAAAAGCCCCTTTTGGCATAACGCAGCTAATACCGGGCAATTTATTGAGGCCGGCAACGATAAAGTCACGGCGTTGTCTAAAAGTTTCGACCATTGCGTCTGCCTCTTTCATTTGGCCCTGTAGCGCAGCAACACCAGCATATTGGGTAAAAGTAGCAGTACAAGAATTGCTGTTAACCATTAATCGTTCAACTTTACTGGCTAACTCACTGGGCATTACCCCGTAACCAAGGCGCCAGCCAGTCATGGCGTAGGTTTTGGAAAAACCATCCAATAGAATGGTGCGTTGTTTCATATCTGGTAAAGAGTAAACGCTATGGTGTACACAATCATCAAAGAGGATATTTTTGTAGACCTCGTCAGTTAACACCATAATATTGTTTTCTTTAGCGACTTTTGCCACAAGCTCAACATCAGATTTAGATAAAACACCACCCGTTGGGTTGTGAGGTGAATTAAGGATAATTAAACGTGTCCGCTCATTAATAAGTGAGCAAAATTCATTGTGATCGAAACTGAAATCATTTTGTTCTCGCAGCGGTAAAGGCACGGCCTTGGCACCGACAAAACTGATCATTGATTCATAAATAGGGAAACCAGGATCGGGGTAAATCACCTCATCACCAGCTTCAATCATAGCCAATATGACAAAAAATAGTATAGGCTTTGCCCCCGGTGTTACAACAATGTTGTGCAAACTCGGAGCCACCCCTCGGCGTGAGACAACTTCTTTAACAATTGCTTCTTTTAAAGGCAGAATGCCGCTTGAGGCGCAATAATGCGTTTGACCACCACGCAATGCAGCAACTCCCGCCTCTATAATGTGCTTTGGTGTGGGGAAATCAGGCTCACCAATCTGTAGGTAGATCATGTCTTTGCCTTGAGCTTCTAGAGCTTTTGCCTTGGCCATCACTTCAAAGGCGGTTTCAGTGCCTAGTAAAGACATTCTTTTGGCAAACTTCATGTGATCAATCTTAAGGTTTTGAGCTAAATCGTGTAGTGCAATATTTAAGTTTTACGCTTGCGATGATAGGCCAACAAGTTAGTAATTTCAAAAACAATGGTTGCCGCAGCCAAAGAAGTTAATTCCGCATGATCATAAGCTGGGGCAACTTCTACAACATCTGCTGAAATAATATTTAACCCTGCCAAACCTCGCAAAACGCAGACGAGCTCACGAGTTGACATGCCAGCAATTTCAGGGGTACCTGTGCCAGGTGCATGAGCGGGATCTAACACATCAATATCAATTGATAAATACATTGGATGGTCTCCAACCCGGTCTCTAATGCGTTTCACAACATGATCAACACCCTTGTCTTGGAACTCATCACAATGAATGACTTTAAAACCTAATTCTGCGTCATTTTTTAGATCATCTCGGCTATACAAAGGTCCTCGAATGCCAACGTGCATTGAGGCGCTTTCTAAGAATAGTTTTTCCTCGGCTGCTCTACGGAACGGTGTGCCGTGAGTATAGGGCGCGCCATAATAGGTATCCCACGTGTCTAAATGCGCATCAAAATGAACAAGGGCAACCGGTCCATGATAATGATTAACGGCACGAAGCAGTGGCAAAGCAATCGTATGGTCTCCACCCAGACTAATGATTGTGTCTACTTTGCCCAACAAGTCTGTAGCTGCGGTTTGAATTTCGACGACGGCTTTTTCAATATTGTAGGGATTGCAAGCAATATCTCCAGCATCAGCCACTTGTTGCTCAGCAAAGGGCTCGGTGTCATAAGCGGGATGATACTGAGTACGTAGATGTCTTGAAGCTTGCCGGATAGCCTGTGGCCCAAATCTAGCGCCAGGCCGATAACTTGTTCCTGCATCAAATGGAATACCAACGATGGCCACATCACAATGTGAGACGTCACGCAGTTCAGGCAATCTGGCAAAGGTGGAAGGACCGGCAAAACGTGGCACGACAGTACCACTGATAGGTTGAATAGGTGTGTTATCTGGATCACTCATGTTTTCTCCTTAGGACTTATAGATTATCTGGTACTGCCTGATAATAGCCATTTTCCTCAATAATTTTGATGGGTATATCAAACAACCTTGATAGTTTATCACTTGTTAGGAGACTTTTTTTGGTGTCATCCTCTACAATTTTCCCCTCTTTTAAAAAAATCACTCGCTCAACTTCCGGCGGAATTTCATGAATATGGTGGGTCACAAGGATTAGCCTTTTACCCATGCTCATCAATCCTCTAACCGTTTCTAAGTATTGAAAACAGGCACTAATATCAAGCCCACTAGTAGGCTCATCCAATACCAACACCTCAGGATTATGCACTAAAGCACGACCAAGGAGAAATCGACGCTGCTCACCCGTTGACATCAATGAGAAAGACCTATCCAGTAGATGTTCAATACCCAACTGCTCTGCAATTCGCTGCGCACGTTTGATTTTTACTTTGTCAAAAACTTGATGTTGCCAAATACCATCACTGGCATAAAAACCGGATAAGAGCACGTACAAACCGATAGTATCTCCGGAGTAGTTCTGCTGCAATGAGTGAGAAACAATGCCAAGACGTGAGCGTAGTTCTTGTACGTTCCAACGCTCTTTACCGAATAGTTTAACGTAACTATCGCTGGCAACGACAGGGTAGAAATCACGATTAATTAATTTTAATAAGGTGGTTTTACCAGCGCCATTGGGACCTAGTATTGCAGTGTTATATGCGCTGTTGATCTCAAGGTTTAAACGATTAAAAACCTTTGTTCTTCCTTGAAACAAAGTGGCATTTTTGATTTCAATAATGTTTTGCATTAGTAGAGAC
>CAJXHL010000088.1 GCA_913054335.1 uncultured Gammaproteobacteria bacterium
AATTCTTGAGACATAATTGCGCTGAGTTAATTTGAGAAGCAATTATTATCGTGTATTTAAAGTATAAGTATCGATTATTATTTAAATAATTCACCCGATGAAATATCACTATTAAGAGTATCAAGTGCGCCGTTAAGTCCAGCCCCTTCGAATGCTGTTAAGTCGCCATAGTCTAATACTTTTTCAACGCCACCTTTTCCCAAAAGAACTGGCTGCGCAAAAAATCGTGCTTTGTCACCAGGACCTTCAATATAAGTACACTCAATAACATTATCTTCACCATTAAGTGCACGAACCAGAGATAAACAAAAACGTGCACCGGCATAACCCATTGAAAGGGTTGCAGAACCACCACCAGCTTTTGCTTCAACAACTTCAGTTCCTGCATTCTGTATACGTGTAGTAAGGGCAGCAGTTTCTTCTTCAGTAAACTCACAACCAGACTGAGAAAGCAATGGCAATATAGTAATACCAGAATGCCCACCAATTACAGGTACCTCAAAATCTTCAGGGTTTAAGCCTTTTGTTTCAGCAACAAAGGTGTTTGAACGAATAATATCAAGCGTTGTCACGCCAAATAAACGTGCCGAGTCATAAACGCCCATGTCTTTTAAAACTCCTGCAGCAATAGGAACAGTGGCATTAACTGGATTAGTAATAATACCAATTAATGCTTTTGGACAAGTGTCAGCACAACTAGCAACAAGATTTTTTACAATACCTGCATTAACGTTAAAAAGATCAGCACGAGCCATGCCTGGCTTTCGTGCAACACCTGCTGAAATTAATACAATATCAGCATTCTTAAGAGCGAGTGATGGATCTTCACCCGAAAAACCGGTTACTTTTACAGCTGTTGGGATGTGACTGAGATCTACCGCAACGCCAGGTGTTAATGGCGCAATGTCATATAATGATAATTCAGAGCCTGCTGGCAACTGTGTTTTTAACAATAAGCCTAGCGCTTGTCCTATACCTCCAGCAGCTCCCAATATTGCAATTTTCATAATACTCCCTAAAAAAAATAATTAAATACTTAATAACTTTAGAGCAAGCTATTCATCAAAGTAATATTGCTGACAGATATTTCTTGTGGACAAACTGACTCGCAATGACGATGATTTGAACAACTACCAAAGCCTTCTAATTCCATTTGACGAACCATATTAACCGCACGACTATCGCTCTGAACCTTGCCTTGAGGTAAATAATCAAGGTGTGCAATCTTAGCTGAAACAAAAAGACTTGCTGAGGCGTTTGGACAAACAGCAACACAGGCGCCACAGCCAATACACGTTGCGGCGTCAAAAGCAGCATCTGCATCAGCTTTTTTAACCAATTGCGCGTTAGCGTCCGGCGCGGATCCAGTATTTGTAGAAACATAACCGCCGGCTTGAATAATGCGATCAAACGCATCGCGATTGGTCAGTACATCTTTAATCACTGGAAAACTGTCCGCTCGGAAGGGCTCAATCCAAAGTTCATTCTGGTTAGCGTATTCACGCATGTAAAGCTGACAAGTAGTGGTGGCTTTTTTCTCACCGTGAGGATGGCCATTGATGACAAGTGAACAAGCACCACAGATGCCCTCTCGACAGTCATAATCGAAAACAACACAATCTTCACCTTTGCCAATAAGTTGCTCATTAAGCTGATCCAGCATTTCCAAAAATGAGGTATCGCTATCGATTTCTTCAATTTGGTAAGTCTGAAAATCGCCTTTACTCTGGGCGTTTTTTTGGCGCCAAATATGGAGTGTAAAATTCATGTGTAATCCCTCACACTTGGTTTGACAAATTCAAAATCTAATTGCTCTTTATTTAATATAGCACCGTCTTCTGAGTATTCCCAGGCAGCCACATAAGCAAAATTTTCATCGTCTCGTTTGGCTTCGCCATCTGACTCTAAATACTCCATGCGAGCATGACAGCCACACGACTCTTCGCGTTCAAGAGCGTCACGACACATCAAATGTCCGAGCTCAATGAAATCAGCAACTCTACCAGCTCGCTCGAGCGTTTGGTTCATATCCTTATCGACACCAGTCACTTTGACGTGCTGCCAAAAATCAGCCTGAAGTGCTTTAATTTCTTCAATCGCCGCCTTGAGGCTTTCTCTTTCACGCGACATCCCACAAGCGCTCCACAAGATTCGACCTACTTTCTTATGATAGTAGTCAGGCGAATGTTTAGGCTCTGGCGAATTCATCAATTTATTGATGCGATCTTTGACGTCATCCATCGCTTTAACAACATCAGGATGATCAAGACCAACAGGCTCAAGTTTGTTCTTAGCAAGGTAGTTTGCCACCGTTCTTGGTGCAATAAAATAACCATCTGCCAAGCCTTGCATTAACGCAGATGCACCCAGTCGGTTTGCACCGTGCTCAGAATAGTTAGCTTCACCAGCGGCAAATAGACCATCAATCGTTGTCATTAAGTTGTAATCAACCCAAAGGCCACCCATTGTGTAATGTGGGGCAGGGTAAATCTTCATTGGTAATTGATAAGGGTTTTCGCCAGAAATTCGCTCGTACATATCGAACAAATTACCGTACTTTTCTCTTACCTTGTCTTCACCAATACGCTCGATAATTGACGAGAAATCTAGGTAAACACCCAATTTTTCACCGTGAATCTCAGTACCAATACCGCGACCCTCGTCACAAATACTCTTAACCGCTCTTGAGGCCACATCCCTAGGTACTAAGTTCGCAAAAGCTGGATACATACGCTCAAGGAAATAATCTCTATCTTCTTCAGCAATTTCTCTTGGATCTTTTGCACAATCTTCAATATTTTTTGGCGCCCAGATACGACCATCGTTACGCAGAGATTCACTCATCAATGTGAGTTTTGATTGATTTTCACCCGTTGGTGGAATGCAAGTTGGGTGAATCTGAGTAAAACTCGGGTTGGCATAAAAAGCGCCTTTTTTATGTGCGCGCCATGTGGCAGAAGTATTGCAACCTTTGGCATTGGTAGATAAGTAAAAAGCATTACTATAACCACCCGTACACATCACAACACAGTCAGCCGTATGTGCAGAAATTTCACCACTAACCAAGTCGCGTACAACAATACCGCGTGCCTTGCCATCAACAAGGATGATTTCTAACATTTCAGCTCTAGATTGATGTTTGACCTTGCCCGATGCAACTTCTTTACTCATCGCACTGTATGCACCTAGCAACAGCTGTTGGCCGGTTTGGCCACGAGCATAGAATGTACGCGAAACTTGAGCGCCACCAAAAGAACGGTTTGCCAAGTAACCACTGTACTCTCTTGCAAATGGCACACCTTGAGAAACAGCTTGGTCAATAATATTACCACTCAGCTGTGCAAGACGATAAACGTTTGACTCGCGCGCTCTAAAGTCACCACCTTTCATTGTGTCGTAAAACAATCTGTGTGTGCTGTCGCCGTCATTTTGGTAATTCTTACTGGCATTAATACCGCCCTGCGCTGCAATAGAGTGCGCTCTACGAGGGCTATCGTTAAAACAAAACGATTGCACATTGTAGCCAGACTCACCTAAAGTGGCACATAAAGAAGCGCCGGCAAGTCCAGTACCAATAACAATAACATTGTACTTAGCTCGATTTTGTGGCGCAATCAAGGACAACTCAAAAAGATGTTTATCCCAACGCTTGTCTAGATCACCCGTTGGTACATTTGAATTTAATTTACTCATTAGAGGCCTTTATATAAATCATAAGATAATGCTCAATGGAATAGAGGCAAAGCCCACCATAATAATAATAACAATCAACCAAGCCACCTTGTGAAATTGGCAACTACAAATACCCAATGTTTGCAATACATTCGAAAGACTGTGTTTTAAGTGCGCCGAAATTGCCAGCATACCCAAGCCATAAACAACCCACATTAACGGGTTAGCGAAAATCTCTTGCATCTGTTGGTATAGGTTTGTTGCGTCAATAGACAGCATCTGCACACTATGAATAACAATAAACAAAAACACCAACGCTGCACCTGACCATGCAATAACTCTCGGAATGGCTTTTGGATAGGACTTCTTGTAAGGTGTAGTACCTACGCTTTTATTATTTGCTAGCTGGCGCGTAACAGCGACATAAATATGAAAGACAATTGTCGATCCCAACACAGCCAGTAAAACAGGATAAATCCAAGAGCTGTTAAACCAAGTATAGAAAGCATTAAAAACGGCTTCTCCAGCATGGAAAGTCAGCACGCTTAATAAATGATAAATTAGATAGGTAAACCAAATTAGGCCAGCAACAGCCATCATCTTCTTGAGGAGGATGGTGCGGTTATTTGTTGATCTCATAGAATCCTTTGCAAGGTGATTGTTATTCTTTTTTAATGATTTTGCGCCCTTTTCGTAATTTCAATAACTACAATAAACAGACAAAATTTAAAGAATATATTTTATGCCAAATGTTTAGGGTTTGAATTTTTTTTAACTTAATAATCACTATATAAACACCCTTTCCAACGGCTGTCGCTAAAAATCTAGATTATTGATAAGCTCCAGCGGTAATAAAAACACCAAAA
>CAJXHL010000089.1 GCA_913054335.1 uncultured Gammaproteobacteria bacterium
CTCGCATTACACCGCCGCCGCTTTCCCAATTTTAAATCGTGCTGGCGAATTGCAGTCGGCTGATCCAAAAACTTTGGATGCCCTTAAATCGGCCCATTTGCAGTAATGAAAGAATTATTAAGCGTTGGAAAACAAACACAGCGAATGATTTTGGTTATTCCTGAGCCAGTATTGTGAGGTACCCATGGCGGAATTCCGATACATCAAACTTCATCGATGACAATGGTCCGGGACGGTAATGAAATGAATTTACCCCTTGTTGATTATGTTGGATGATTCGCTTATCGTCCAAAGTGGTGACATGCCACAGCCAAGTTAAATCATCTAATACATAATCTTTTCCTTCTTCGGCATCCCCTCGCACCAGCCAAAATGTTTGGATTTCTGTTGTTTGTAGCCCTGTTGGGATAAAACGATAGGCAATTACGTGATCGGAGTATATAAGAAAGTTATTCAACGATCCAATTTGAAGATCTGAAGCGCCGCCATCATAACTTGCCAAAGAGCCTAATAGTGGCGCCAAAGGCTGACCATTGTTGCTAACAGTGTCATAACCGCTAAACAGCGGATAGCGCCGATAATAGCAATCTGTACCAATATCCGTGGAGGTTGGGCCGGTACTGTTTATTTCACCAATAAGAAGTCCAGCAGCTTCGGAGCGAATATTCAAAGAGGGTATTAGAGCTTCCATTTCACCAGGGTCTTTCAAGCTGTGAGACTTAGAGTATTCTTTATGAGAAGGGGCGCAGTGATAACATTCCATGTAGTTTTCTAGGGCAAGCTTCCAGTTTGCAGCCACTGGATACGAAGCCGAATGGGCAATTTTAAGTTGCTCAAGGCCAAAAGGTTGAGTGAGGGGTGCAAGCTTTTCCAAAGTGGGTGCTATAGAAGGAGGGTTATCAGCAAGGCAAATAAAAACCAACCCTTGGAAGTTCATTAAGTTAACAGATTTTAAGGAATAATTATTGCTTTTAAAAGAATCTGGCATGTGTCCTGCCCAAATTAAATCCCCTTTTAGGTTGTAAGTCCAAGCATGATATGGACAGGTAAATGTGCGTTTATTGCCGTGACTTTCTAGGTAAATTCGAGAACCGCGATGTCGGTAGACGTTTAAGTATGCGCTTAGTGTATCGTTCTCATCTCGTGAAATTATTACCGATTAATTACCAAAGTCAAAAAGAAAAAAATCACCCGCGTTTGGAATTTGACTTACATGACCTGCAAACAACCAATTACGCCCCCAGTAGCGCTCAAGATCCAATAGGTAAATATCGGGCGAAGTGTAGAAAGTTCTTGTCAAGGAGTGGTCTAAGTTGTTCTGTTTGATCCTATTTTGTATACAAGCTCCCATGATTATTCTCTAGGATGAGTTAGTGAAGGCATTTCACGTTGGAATAATGCATTTTCAATTTCATTCTGGGGTGTTTCAAAATTTTCTGCGGCTAGATGGCCTGAGAAAACTGCATCCGCAATTAAACTTGGGACCAAAGCATCACCGATTAATTCAATGTGACGTTGTTTCTTGAGGTTGGTAGTTTTTGTTGGTGCAGTTAGTTGTTGGTAAAGGTCGGTTTCAGGCAAACGCTCCGTCACTAGGATTAATGTATTACAGGGAATATGGGTTACACGATCCGTATAAATACACCGAGCTTCAATTTTATCTTTGTGGGCATGAAACAGCACTTGATTTGGTATTATGTTAACGCCCTGATTGAGTAGTGTTTTTTGTACCCGCACTTGTTCAAGTGTATTCTCCGTCCAGGGAGAAACAACACTGGCAGGGGTAATAAAGGTGATGTTAAGTCCTATAGAACTTAAATGGTCTGCAATCACTCCGCCAAGATAACCCTGATCATCATCATAGATAACGACAGACCCCTCCAGAGAGTCTTGCTGTTGGAGAACATCAGTTGGCGTAAGAACGTTGATATTTGGTAGCCCTGTGATGCCCTGACGATTACTGCGACCCACGCCATCATCGCGCCAGTAACAACCGGTTGCTAGAAAGATGTTGTCAATATCGAGTTCATCAACAAGCTCTTGGGTTACGGTGCTCTGAGTATAAATATCGATGTTTGTTTTTTGCTGAATTTCATGTACTCGATAATCACGAACACGACCCCAAGCAGAAAGTCCTTTCAGGTTTGATTCAAATTCAATGCGACCCCCAAGCGCAGCACTCGATTCGCTCAAAATAACATCGTAATTTCGACGGGCAAGTTGCATCGCACATTCGAGTCCTGCTGGGCCCGATCCCACCACCAAGGTTTTTTGTTTGCTAATTCTTGGTTTAATTATTTCAGGATGCCAGCCACGTCGCCATTCTTCACCAATGGTTGGGTTCTGAGTGCAGCGAATTGGCACCCCTAACATATCACTGGAGACACAAATATTACAGCCGATGCATTCACGAATCTCATCAATTCGACCCTCTTTGATTTTGTTTGGTAGGTAAGGGTCAGCAATGGAAGGTCTAGCTGCGCCAATAAGATCTATTACATTCCGTTTAATTAAAGACGCCATTAGGTCAGGAGAAGTGAACCGGCCGACAGCAACTACCGGTTTTGTGGTAATGCTTTTTACAAATTCTATATAGGGTGTTTGATAGCCTTCATTAGGCTCGAAGCGAGTTGTTTGTGAGTCGTTAGACCAGTCTGATATATTGACATCCCATAAGTCTGGCAATTCTGCCAACATTTCGACAACTGCACGGCCCTCTTCATGTGCCTGCATGCCGTCTTTGCCCTTAAGTTCATCCACGGCAAATCGAAAAGCTACTGCACAAGTGTCGCCAACAGCATCTTTGGTTTCTTCCAAGAGCTCTCGGGTTAATCGAATGCGGTTTTCAAGGCTGCCTCCGTATTCATCATTGCGAGTATTTGTTTCAGGGAGCATGAATTGATGTGCAAGGGTCATGGTATGACCAGCATAGACATAGATTATATCGAAACCAGCGGTTTTGGCATTTAGGGCTGCTTGGCGATGCCAACGTCGAAATTCACGGATGTCAGTTTTACTCATTTTCCTTGCTTGTCTTGGGTAGATAAAATCAACCGACATATTTACCGGAGATAAAGGCGGTGTTCGTGAGTATAAGTTAGGGGAATGGCTGCCATTGTGTACTAATTCAATTGCTGCAAGTGCGCCATAAGTATGCACAGCTTCAGTCATAAGTTGTAGAGCGGGAATATCTCTTCGATCCCAAATTCTTTGCTCAGTATAGGGGGATAGGTCGGAGCTCGGATGGATTTCAGATTCTTCAGTACTAACGACGCCCCAGCCCCCTTGCGCTTTTACAGCGCGCAATGCGGCATGAGCTTGGGGTTTTAAATGTCCCATACCCGTACAATGGGGCACTTGGTAGAAGCGGTTTTTTGTCGTCACAGGGCCGATATCGACCGATTCAAACAAAATGTTGTAGCGACTCTCTAGCATTTTTATTGATTGGGTATTTTTTCTCTATTTAGCACTCACAAATTGATACTACACTTAGTGTTTTCTATTGTCAATAATTATCTTTAACCGCTTGAATCAGGCTTGAATTTAAAAGCAATGGGGAGGGTACTATGGCTTTAATGAGTGCCGCTACTTTCTCAATTATAAATCGCGCTAGTGAATTTCAATCGGTTAATTTAAAAGCCATGGATGCGCTTAAATCGGCCCATTTAAAGTAATTACTTACGGCCTTGTTAAGCACTAATAAACACACAATATAGTTAACCGCTCACCAACTATTTCTGCATAATACTAGCTATTGTGCTGTAGAGGGGAGTTTGATGTTTGAGCTAAAAGAGTATTTGAAGTTGCCACCTCGCAACTCAGCGATGTTGTTGCCTCGGGTCGATATGTCTATTTTAAAAGAGGGCGGGGTCGAAGCTTTAAAACAAGTTGGACAGCAACTGTGCAGCGCTTTTTACCACGTTGGATTTGCAACCTTGGTCAATCACAACATTGAAGCTAGCGACATTCAGAAGATGTTTAAGCAATCAAAAAAACTGTTTGAGTTGCCGCTTGAAGACAAACGAAAGATGGCTTATACGACCACCGCCCGTAACCGTGGCTATATCGGCTTTGAGCAAGAAACACTTGAAGGTACAGGCACAGCCTCAAACAGGGATGCTGCGGTTATTGTGAGGCCACCAGCAGACGCAAAGGAGTCGTTTGATGTGGGTAGCGAGCAAGATTCTTTGTATGCTAATATTTGGCCAGCAAGTCTAATGCCTGCATTTAAGCAAGCTGTAAATGGCTTGCG
>CAJXHL010000090.1 GCA_913054335.1 uncultured Gammaproteobacteria bacterium
ATCTTGACGAGCTAGAAGTTCAAGCGCCCAATGAGGACCATAGAGTTATTCACTAAAAACCAAAGAAATCAGACTATTTCTGACTTAACTATTGTTGTCTTATAAATATTTTTTCGCTTTAAGATAAAAAGTTATCAAGAGTTTTTAAGTGAGCTTAAGCCAAGAATTTAATCATGACACCTGCAGCAATGGCGGAGCCAATAACACCAGCAACATTCGGACCCATCGCGTGCATCAACAAGAAGTTGTGCGGATTGGATTCAAGACCCACTTTATTTGACACCCTAGCGGCCATCGGTACAGCAGAAACTCCTGCAGAACCAATCAATGGATTGACCTTATGCTTACTAAACAAATTCATCAGCTTTGCCATTAATAGGCCACACATTGTGCCAATGGCAAACGCCACTAAACCCAAAAGCAAGATACCCAAAGTATCAAGTTTAAGGAATTGCTCGGCCATCAGTTTCGAACCAACTGCCAAACCAAGGAAGATGGTAACAATATTAATCAAAGCATTTTGCGTGGTGTCACTAAGACGATCAACCACACCCGACTCTTTCATCAAGTTACCGAAGGCGAACATACCCAGTAACGGCGCCGCATCTGGCAACAACAAGGCCACAGCAATCAATAGTAACAGTGGAAAAACAATTTTCTCTGTTTTTGACACTTCACGTAGTTGCACCATTTCGATTTGACGCTCTTTTTCTGTAGTGAAGAGTCTCATGATTGGGGGTTGAATCAATGGCACTAGCGCCATATAAGAATACGAAGCGACCGCAATAGCGCCCAACAGCTCGGGTGCAAGCATTGTGGCCACGTAAATCGAGGTCGGTCCATCGGCACCACCGATAATACCAATGGCAGCGGCCTGTTTAAGGCTGAAATCAAAAATACCAAGTGTGGTTAATCCAATAGCACCTAATAGTGTTGCAAAAATACCGAATTGCGCAGCAGCACCCAATAATAATGTTTTAGGGTTGGCAAGCAAAGGGCCGAAATCGGTCAATGCACCTATACCCATAAAAATAATCAACGGGAATGCGCCCGACTCAATGCCCACTGTGTAAAACAAATGGAGAATACCATTACCTTCAGCCAGTCCAGCTCCAGGAATATTACTTAAAAGCGCGCCAAAACCAATCGGCAAAAGCAACAGGGGTTCGAATTTTTTCACAATTGCTAAATAAATAAGCAAGATGCCGACCAACATCATCAAGCCTTGACCTGGGGTCATTTGATACAAACCTGAGCCCATCCAAAGTAAGTTTAACTGTTCCATAGGTCTACGCTAGTGATAACAATGCTTGACCAACAGTGACCGAGTCACCCTCTTTAACACTGACATTAGCAACCGTGCCAGAGCGCGCTGCTTTAATTTCAGTTTCCATTTTCATCGCTTCTAAGACAATCAAAGTATCGCCTTCATTAATCTGCTGATTAGGACTGACCAATACTTTCCAGATAGTGCCCGATAGTGGCGCGTTGACATCTTCAGCATCACCAATTGGAGCTGCTGAAGGCGCCCCCGCTACTGGAGCACTTGACGCTGACTGAGCTGATGCGCTCTGCATGGAAGTGATATCACCACCGGCAGAAACCTGAACTACATAAGAATTGCCTTTAAACGATATCGTGTAAACACCGTCTTCTTTAGCTGGCGCAGATGCAGCACTTGGCGCTTGTGGTACCGGCTCAAAGAAATCCGGGTTGTTACGATTTTCTAAAAACTGAATGCCCACTTGTGGGAATAAAGCATAAGTCAACAGGTCATCAATTTTGTCAGCTGCCAATTGGATGCCTTTTTCGGCAACAACTTCATCAAATTGCGCCTCAAGAATGTCAAGCTCTGGGTCGATATTGTCCGCTGGGCGACAAGTGATTGCCTTCGCACCGCCAAGAACTTTGGTTTGTAATTCAGCATTAACTGGCGCAGGTGATGCACCGTATTCGCCTTTTAAGATACCCATAGACTCTTTGGTAATTGTCTTATAACGCTCACCAGTCAAGATATTGAGTACCGCCTGAGTGCCAACAATTTGTGATGTTGGTGTCACTAGCGGAATAAAACCAAGATCTTCACGTACACGTGGAATCTCTAACAACACCTCGTCCATTTTATCAATGGCGTTTTGCTCTCTTAGTTGGCTTTCCATGTTGGTCAACATACCGCCAGGCACTTGCGAAAGAAGGATACGAGAATCAACACCCTTAAGAGAGCCTTCAAATTTCGCATACTTGGCACGTACTGGTCTAAAGTAAGCATCAATCTCTTCTAATTTCTCTAAATCAAGTCCGGTTTTGCGTGGACCGTGATCTAGAATCGAAACCACAGAGTTTGTTGCTGAGTGGCCATAAGTCATACTCATTGAGCCAATCGCTGTATCGACACGATCAATACCTGCTTCGACTGATTTAAGAATGGTAGCCGTTGAAAGACCTGTTGTTGCATGAGCGTGCAGTTGGATTGGAATATCAATCGCAGCTTTTAATTTAGTGACAAGATCAAAGGCAACGTAAGGCTGCAGAAGACCTGCCATATCCTTAATACATAGCGAGTCAGCACCCATGTCTTCAATTTTCTTCGCCATCTCAATCCATAACTCAGTCGTATGCACTGGGCTGACTGTGTATGAAATCGTACCTTGAGCATGTTGTTCTACTTTACGCGTTTGATCAATGGCTGTTTCCAAGTTGCGCATATCATTCATCGCATCAAAAATACGGAAAACACCAACGCCATTCTCAGCACAGCGGTCAATAAACTTACGCACCACGTCATCGCCATAATGACGATAGCCCAATAAGTTCTGGCCTCTAAGCAACATTTGCTGAGGCGTATTAGGCATAACTTTTTTAATCTCTCGGATTCTGTCCCAAGGATCTTCACCCAAATAACGAATGCACGAATCAAAAGTTGCACCACCCCAAGACTCCATTGACCAATAACCAATCTTATCCAATTTATCGGCAATTGGCAGCATGTCATCAATTCTCATGCGCGTTGCAAAAAGTGACTGATGCCCATCCCTAAGAACAAGTTCAGTGATTCCTACCGGTTTAGTATTTACTTTAGATGACATAAAATTAAGCTCCAGTGTGCATTTTGATGGCTTTTTCGATGATAGACTTGGTGTCTTCATCAAGCACATTAACTGATTGAATTGGCGCCACTCTAGCGCCAGCTAAATTAGGCTGAATTTTTTGAACAAGTGCAGACATCATGCTTGTTAACACAACCATTAATGTCAAAAACAAAAAAACAAATCCCATGCCAAAGAAAGTCAAGGTTATTGCATCTGCTAAGAGATTGTCCATTTTCGCTTCTCCTAATAAATTAAGGTACCGTTGGACGGTACTACACTTTTTTTATATATTGTTCATTTAACAGGGAAAATAAATTTAATGTAATCCACTGGTTCCGTTGTCTATCGCGTTTCGGTTTTAAATTCAACCCTAAACATGTATTAATAGCGACAACATTATAATATGTCGTTGCCTATTAATCAAACTAGAAGTTTCACAATACGAATTATTAAATACCTGCATTTATCCTGGCCTCTTTCTTAGCCCTGTAAATCCGTGAATTCGTGTCCGTTTTCATTTTTTTCTGCTCTCAGTACTGTATTTTGTACTGTAAATGTATTGGAATTATAAGATATATGGTTGGTACAGAAACGAACAAAAAAGAACAACCAAAATGGCTAAAGTGTTGATAGGAGCAGGACTAAAGAGAATAAAAAAGGACACCCTGGGGCATCCTATTTAATATTATGTGGTACCGCTGGACGGACTTGAACCGTCACTCCCGTAAAGGAACCGGATTTTGAATCCGACGTGTCTACCAATTCCACCACAGCGGCAAAGGTTAGGCTTATTTGTGCCTAAATGTAATTCTACCTTTGGTTAAGTCATACGGTGTCATTTCGACAGTCACTTTATCACCTGGTAAAATGCGAATATAATGCTTACGAATTTTACCAGAGATGTGCGCAAGCACACTGTGCCCGTTTTCCAATTCAACAGTAAAAGTTGTGTTCGGTAGCTTCTCTTTAACCACACCCTCTAATTCAATGTAATCACTCTTTGACATACGTTGTTATATCTCACTATTCACAAAAAACCAGACGCGATTATACCTTAC
>CAJXHL010000091.1 GCA_913054335.1 uncultured Gammaproteobacteria bacterium
TCGTGAACTGGAATTTTACGTTTAATATACGCTGGCGCTTTCACCACTTCTTTAACTTCTACACCACCTCTGCGTCTGCGTCTTTCTCTAGCCACCACTCAACTCCTGTTTTTCTAATTACTCGCGCATTTTTGCACCAGTGGGGTCATATAACGGCTTCTCTACAATACTCGCCCTATGGAATACGCCCAATATTTCAACTTCAAGGTCTGTGCCCTCAGCAATAAGCGCTACTGGCAAATAGGTCATTGCCAACGACTTACCAACAAAGTGCCCAAAAGCGCCTGAAGTAATATAACTAACACATTCGCCGTTGTGCATAACGGCTTCATCACCACTGACATCCGTATCGGTGTCGATTGAAAGCACGGCTAATCTCTTGCTAGGCCCCGTTTCTTTTTCTTGTAGGGCGGCTACCTTGCCAATAAAATTTCTGTCCCATTTAACAAAAAAGTCCATACCGGATTCGGCCAAAGTGAAGTCAGGACGGTAATCGGTTGCCCATACGCCCCAGTTTTTCTCTAAACGCATTGACATTAACGCTCTACCGCCGAACCACTTTAAACCTAAATCAGTGCCGGCATTTTCAATCGCTTCAAACAACTTCAGTTGAAATTGCGGTGCCACATAGATTTCATAACCGAGTTCGCCGGTAAATGAAATACGAGTGCACATTGCTGGCACGCCGCCAACAAAGGTTTGTCTGACATCGCGGAATTTAAAGGCCTTGCCACTAACATCTTCACGAGTCAAACGTGAAAGTAGCTCTCTCGAGTTAGGGCCTGCGATAGCGATGCCGTGGTAATCGTCTGTCATGTTCTTATAAGCAACGTCATCCACACCTTGTAGTTTTTCATCAAACCAGCGACGATGCATTTCTTGAACCACGCTTGAGCCAAGAAGGTAAAAAGTCTCATCATCAATGCAAGCCACCGTAAAGTCGCCAAACAGCTTACCGCTATCTCTTAGCATGGGGTTAAGAATAACGCGCCCTGGTTTCGGAATAATGCCTGCAAGTACACGCTCTAAAAACTCACGGGCGCCCAAGCCAGTGAAACGATGATTAGAGAAATTAGCAATTTCAATCGCCCCCACTTTTTCACGCACCGCCCTTACCTCGCCGCCGACATAATCGTGCGCCCTTGAGCGATGGAAAGTTGGCTCTTCATGCGCGTCTTCTGGTGAATCTGCAAACCACATCGCATTTTCTAGACCAAACGAGACCTGCCATACAGCGCCTTTTTGCGTTAGACGATCATAAATCGCGGTGGTTTTTTGGCGTCGCCCTTTAGGCAGAGTTTCATTCGGAAAAGTCATTACGAAGCGACGCTCGTAATTCTCAGATGACTTAATAACACCCCATTGTGGCGTTGCAAAACTTCCAAAACGAGCAATGTCCATTGCCCAAACATCAATCGATGGTTCACCTTCAATCATCCATTCTGACAATGATCGACCGACACCTCCTGCTTGGCAAAAACCAGCCATAACGCCAACAGCCACCCAGTAGTTTTTTACACCAGGAACGGGCCCAATCATTGGGTTACCGTCTGGAGAAAATACAAACGGACCATTGATAATGTTTTTAATACCCGCAGTACCCAGTGCGGGAATACGCTCAAATGCCAATTCTAATCTGTCAGCTATGTGGTCCAGCTTTGGCTCCAATAAATCATGTCCAAAATTTTGTGGGGTGCCGTCCAATGACCACGGGGTCGAACGAGGTTCATAGGTTCCCAATAACATGCCAGTATTTTCTTGACGCAAATAAATATTTGCTTCAAAGTCAATGCAATGCGGCAAACGACGGCCTTCAGGTAAATTGGCAATCTGTTCGATTTCTTCTGTAATTAAATAATGATGCTCCATTGGAACTACAGGCAAGTGAACATTAGCCATTCGACCTACCTCACGCGCCCACAATCCACCTGCGTTGACAATATATTCAGCATGAATATTACCCTTTTCAGTGATCACATCCCAAGACCCATCAGCACGTTGATTGGTTTCAAGAACAGGAGTATGAGTGAAGAACTCAGCACCATGAACACGCGCTGATTTTGCATAAGCATAAACAACCCCAGAGGGATCAAGATCACCATCAGTCGGATCCCAAAGTGCTGCAACATAGTGTTTAGGGTCAACCAATGGGTGTTTTTCTATTACTTCGTCCATAGATACAAATTCTTGATCCAATCCTATTGATCTAGCTTTTGAGCGTTCTCGCTTAAGGTAGTCATGCCAACTTTGATTAGAAGCTAAGTAGTAACCGCCAGTTTGGTGCATGCTAATTGAATGACCAGAGGTCTCTTCAATTTCTTTATATAAACTGATTGTGTAGTCTTGAAGTTTGGAGACATTAGGATCAGAACTAAGCGTATGAAATGAGCCAGCTGCATGCCAACTAGATCCCGAGGTTAATTCATTGCGTTCCAGTAAAACGACATCTTTCCAGCCCATTTTTGCTAGATGAAACAAAATAGAGCAGCCAACCACGCCGCCGCCGATAACGACTACCTTAGCATGTTCCTGCAAAATATACCTCCGATTACAAGTCCTCTAAAATCAAAGATGTTAATTCAAACTGTGAATGAAAACAAGTGAAAAATATGTTTCAATTTTAATGAAATATATTCACTTGCGTTTCAGGTTTTTTTTGTCTCTTTTATCTGAGCTAAAATATCCACACCCTGTTGATGCCAGAAATGCAAAAAATCGATAAATATCCAATTTTCGGATAATTTATCTCCTTCTCGGCGATACATGTCTATAACACGCATGTCAATAGGTTTGGCTTTTGTGGGCATTCCCATATACTCACCTGTAGGTGTCAAGGTCAGGTTTGGCCAACCAAAAAAGCCCCCGAACTTTCCTTCAGCAAATCTACAAAGATGGCCGTTGAATATACGATCTGTAAAAGCAGCGCGAAACGGCCCCGAATGTTGCTCAGAATAGCGCTCTATTGTATACGTTGCGCCGATACCTGCAGGACCCCACCAGATCATATCTTCATTCCAGCTTCTCCTGAGTTCTTCAACTAGAGGTAGTTTTTTTGCATCTTTCCAATCCCTCATGTCATTAACCATGAAATCTATTGCAGCTAGAGTTTTCTCACCTTCTTCAGGGTTTTGTTCTTCAAACATCAAGCCATCATGTGTCATTGGTCCTGGCTGTACCAAATGTGCTGCAGTTTGAGTTGGAAATGGACGCAATCCCACTTGAATCATAAGATGAGGAATGTCAAAGAACATTGCCGTTTCAGTGATCTTTCCATCTTCTATCTTGTGAAACTCACAATAACGCAAAAAGGTCATCTTTCCTGATGGTGTAATCCCTAACCACTCATTGTCAAATAGACCCACCAAGTGACCCATTGAGGTGACCCATACAGATTCAAAGCCATCAATTTCATTACGACCTGCCATGAAAATATCCATGCGACGTTGCATATGACGAAAAGCATGACGTAGTGGCTGCCAAAACAGTTCTGACACTGCCTTAGCGCTAGATTGCTCATTGAAAGGGTGAAAACCTCGCCAGATGTAGTTGTCTACTATGTAATTATCCAGAACCGCAACAATTTCATCACTCTTTGCTGAATCAAGTTCATTATAAAAATCTAGGATCAAGCGCTTCTCAGATTGGTAATTATTCATATTTCATTACTCCTAGAAATTTATATACTTAATTTAAAAAAGCGCATATATTTACCCCTTTACAGCACCAGCGGTTAAACCACTAACAATTTGACGTTGAAAAAACATAACCAAAAAGAATAGCGGTGCAATTATGGATACCGCTGCAGCAA
>CAJXHL010000092.1 GCA_913054335.1 uncultured Gammaproteobacteria bacterium
GTAATACGGCATCGAATGCCTAGATTATTTAACATATAATAAAAATAGTTTGCTACTGGTTGAGCTCTATTCGAACCGCATACAATTACCTCATTGGCCGCACACAACGCCTGCACGGATTCCTCTAATAGCTCTTCATTTACTTGTTCAGATAGTATTTTTATGGCAGCAATATTATGACTAGTAACATCATGAAATATATGCGAACTATTCGTACTTACATCACCTACAGTGACTTTTTTCACATCTGTGATACGCTGATGATAGTTGATAGCAGATTGAGAAATTTTGACCTTGAATAGCTCTTGAATTTCTGCAAAACCACTAAAACCATAATGCTTGGCAAAGCGCACCAGAGTTGACGGATAAACCCCAATATCTGATGCAATCACTGCAAGAGTGTTTAGTGCGAGTTTTTGAGGTTGATCAATAATATAGAATGCAATCAACTTCATTTTTTTGCTTAATTTTGGATAGCTTTCTTGAAGCAAACTATTTAAATCATTAATATTTTGTGGAAGCATTCTATTTAAAATCTATAAATTAACGGAGTTGCCACTTTGAAGTGACTGTTTTGCAGCTTCGGCAATTTTCAATGCCAGAACACCATCTGAAATATCTACACTGGGCTTAGTACCTGATTGTAATGATTTAATAAAATGTAACAACTCATTGCGGAATGCTTTTTCGTATCTTTCTAAAAAAAAGTGTTTTGATTTGGCTTGGTTAATACCCATTGAGTTACTCAGCACTACATTGTCTTCAAGTGCATTTTTTACTTGCAGCATTCCTGTCTCACCAAAAGCCTCAACTCTTTGGTCATAACCAAAAGTTGCCTGACGACCATTAATAATAGTTACTATTGCACCTCCATTCATGTTCAATATAACACTAGCTGTATCTACATCACCCTGATTAGCAATATCATCATTTGCAGCATTAGCTGCAACATAAATGCTGATTGGTGTGTCATTAAGAATCCAGCAAGCCATATCAAAATCGTGAATCATCATGTCGTGAAATAAACCACCAGAACTTGCAATATATTCCATAGAAGGTGGTTCTGGGTCATGAGAAGTAATTAACAATGACTGAATTGAACCAATAATTTTTGCATCAACTTGACTTTTTAAACTGGCCATATGTGGATCGAATCTCCTATTAAAGCCAAGCATGCATACAATGCCACTTTCCTTAACAGCTTTGGCACATGATAGTGCCCGCTCAAGACTCAAATCAATTGGCTTTTCACAAAAAACGGGCTTACCTACTTGAGCACATTTTTCTATAAGGTCAGCATGAGTAGCGGTGCTACTAGCAATGATAAAAGCCTCTATTTCGTTATTATTTAAAGCTTGATCTAGGGTTAGTGTTATAGCATTGTATTTTTTAGCGATCCGCTCTGCTGATCCTCGATGTGAGTCGACAACTGAATGTAAAGTAGCATTAGAATCACTTGTAACTGAGATTGCATGTACAGCACCAATCCGTCCTGCGCCAATTAGACATATTTTCACGTTACCCATCTTTTTGCAATTCTGACAATTTTTTATTGCCAGACATCATAAATTGTAATTCGTCATAATCAATCTCTCCACGGCGCGCAGTACCGAGAGTTTCACCCCGACACAGGACTGTAAATTTATCCCCTACAGATAATGCATGTGAAACGTTATGAGAAATAAATACGATTGCAACGCCTTTTGCCCGGACTTTTTCTATAGTTTGTAATACATTAGAGGTTTGGTATACGCCCAATGCTGATGTAGGCTCGTCGAGTATTAATATTTTGGCGCCAAAAAATACGGCACGAGCAATGGCGACGGATTGTCTTTCACCACCGGAAAGGGTGCCCACTGATTGATTTGGATCTCGTAACTGAATTCCCATTTTTTTCATCTCTGACATTAAAATCGAGTTACACTGCTCAAAGTCTAGTACATTGATAGGGCCTATTTTTTTTGTCAGCTCTCTGCCAAGCCAAAAATTACGCGACACTGACATTAATGGAATCAATGCTAAATCTTGATAAACTGTAGCAATTCCAGCATCTATTGCATAACGGGGCCCTTTAACTATAGTGGATTTTCCATCGATATGTATTTGTCCATCTGTGGGTTGGTGCACCCCAGACATAATTTTAATCAATGTTGATTTTCCAGCGCCGTTATCACCCAATAAGCAGTGACACTCGCCTTTGTTAATAGTCATGGAGACTCCTTTGAGAGCATTTACAGAGCCAAAATTTTTTTTAATGTCTAAAAGCTCCATCATCGGCGAGGTGCTCATTATTTCTCTCCCGTGATTAATTTACGAATATGAGTATTGAGTATCACTGCTAATAGTAAGATTACCCCTAAGAAAACTCGAAATAATGAGCTTTCCACGCCGATAAAAAATAACCCTTGTTGCACTACTCCAAATATGATTGCACCCAGAGCTGCACCAATAACCGATCCATATCCACCGGTTAATAAAGCACCACCTATCACCACTGAAATAATTGCTTCAAATTCTTTAAGGAGGCCCCGATCAGCTGCAGCTGACCCAAATTCCATCACTTGAGCAGTAGCAAATACCGTTGCACAAAAAGCAGTAAAGACAAACATTAATATCTTAACTTTGTTAACAGGAACGCCAATATGTCTTGCCGCTTGTGCGTCGCCACCAGAGGCGTAAATCCAATTTCCAAAACGAGTGCGTGTTAATAAAAAATGACCAAAAATAATAAGAGCCAATGCCCAAACCATCATCATAGGTATACCAGATACAACTGGCTGCCCAGCTTTGGTGCCAGCTACAAAGGTCTGAATCCAACCATGTTCTGCCAGCCATTGAAATAAACCCGTGAATATTTTTCCACCAAAAAAAGGCGCTAACCAATCACCTTGGGAAATTTCGGTCACGCCTCCAATAATGGTTTTTTGAGTGCTGTAAATAGCACCAAAAATTGTCATGCCTCGCAAAATATATAAAAAAGCAAGACTGACAATAAAAGATGGTAAGTTTGTTTTAACGACAATATAACCAATTAATGCGCCTACCAACATTGACAACACAAAGGCTGTAATAATACTGAGCCAAACAGGCCAGCCCCAAACAACTGAAGTAACAGCAATCACTATGCCAGCAAAACCTATCATTGATCCGACTGAAAGATCAAATTCACCAGCAATCATCAACAGGCAAGCGCCAACAGCAATAATAATGAATTGAGAAGAGACTATGCCCCAATTCATAGACCCTTCCAAAGAAAACATGCCAGTATCGCGAGCCACTAGAAAAAAGAAAAGAAAAACCAGTACAACACCAGTTATGGCTCCTAAATCCGGGCGCAACATAGCTTTTCTAAAATTAGAGTGAGCAGGTAAAAGATTTTTTATATTAATAGGCATGATTTAATCCATGTTGGGTTTTGTACAGAGAAGACAATAAACTCTCTATACTAGTTTTCTTTGACTCTGCTTTAGAGTGTTTTTCTACAATAAATTTTTTTAAAAAAATGCTACCCACCAAGGAGGTGGGTAGCAAAGCAATAGCTTAACTATTAACGATATACACCTGCATATTTTTCAACTAAGCTAATGTTACTCTTAGTGATAAATCCAGGGCCAGAGTTAATGGCGCCAGATGGCCACACACCGTATCGAGATAAGTTAGTCAAGAAAACAACCGGAAGATACCCTTGTAAGTACGGTTGTTGATCAATGGCAAATG
>CAJXHL010000093.1 GCA_913054335.1 uncultured Gammaproteobacteria bacterium
CGATTGTGCCCACATTAACATGTGGTTTGGTTCTTTCGAATTTTTCTTTTGACATCTTAAACCCCTTATTTCGTTAATTTTTCAACAACAGCATCTGCAATATTTCTTGGTGCTGCAGCGTACTTACCAAATTCCATTGAATAGCTTGCACGACCTTGTGTCATTGAACGCAGGTCTGTTGCATAGCCAAACATTTCAGCAAGTGGCACTTCTGCCTTAACTTGCTTGCCAGCCGGTGTATCATCCATCGCACCAACAATGCCACGACGACGGTTAATATCACCCATTACGTCACCCATATAGTCTTCAGGCGTTGAAATTTCAACATTCATCATTGGCTCAAGTAACTGAGGATTAGCCAATTTAACACCTTCACGAACACACATTGAGGCGGCAATCTTAAACGCCATTTCACTCGAGTCAACATCATGGTAAGAGCCATCATAAACGGTGACTTTCATATCCACTAGCGGGAAGCCAGCGATAACGCCATTTTTCATTTGCTCTTGAATACCTTTGTTAACCGCAGGAATGTATTCCTTAGGAATAACACCACCTTTAATCTCGTCAACAAACTCATAACCTGCACCAGGCTCTTGTGGCTCGATTCGTAGGTAAACATGGCCATATTGACCACGACCACCCGATTGCTTAGCAAACTTGTGTTGATGTTCAACAGCAGTTGTAATAGACTCACGGTAAGCCACTTGTGGGTTACCAACATCACATTCAACGTCAAATTCACGCTTCATGCGCTCAACAATAATGTCTAAGTGAAGCTCGCCCATACCAGCAATAATTGTCTGGCCTGACTCTTCATCAGTTGATACTCTAAATGATGGATCTTCATGTGCCAACTTACCTAATGCGATACCCATTTTTTCTTGGTCTGCTTTCGTTTTTGGCTCCACTGCAACCGCGATAACCGGCTCAGGGAATTCCATTCTTTCAAGAATAATCTTCTCTTTAAGGTCACACAATGTATCACCAGTGATAACATCTTTAAGGCCAATCGCAGCAGCGATATCACCAGCACGAACTTCTTTAATTTCTTCACGATCGTTTGAGTGCATTTGCACGATACGACCAATACGTTCTTTTTTACCTTTTGATGAGTTGAAGACAAAGTCGCCTGACTTCAATACACCTGAGTACACTCTAAAGAATGTCAAGTTACCCACAAACGGGTCTGTTGCAATCTTAAATGCTAACGCTGCGAACGGCTCATCGTCAGTTGGATTTCTTGGCGCTACAGTTTCGGCAGCGTCATCTAAAATACCAGTAATAGGGTCGACATCTTCTGGCGACGGCATGTACATAATCATCGCATCTAGTACAGCTTGTACACCTTTGTTTTTAAAGGCTGAACCACAAAACATAGGAATGATTTGATTGTCAATTGTTTGCGTGCGAATACCTTCTTTGATTTCGTCGTTTGTTAAAGTACCCTCGTCAAGGTATTTTTCCATTAATTCATCATTCGCTTCTGCCGCAGATTCAATCATGAACTCACGCTTCTCTTCAGCTAGATCTTGCAATTCTGCAGGAATGTCTCTGACTTCGTAAGTTGCACCTTGGTCTTCTTCGTTCCAGAAGATTGCCTTCATACGAACAAGATCCACAACACCCTCAAAACTCTCTTCTGCACCAATTGGGATTTGCATCGGTACTGGATTAGCACCTAAACGGTTCTTAATTTGTTCGCAAACACGCAAGAAATCTGCACCAGCACGGTCCATCTTATTAACGAAACCAATTCTTGGAACGTTGTATTTGTTGGCTTGTCTCCAAACTGTTTCAGACTGAGGCTCTACACCACCAACCGCACAAAATACTGCACAGGCACCGTCCAATACTTTTAGTGAGCGCTCTACTTCAATCGTGAAGTCAACGTGTCCCGGTGTGTCAATAATGTTGATACGGTGATCTTCAAACTGAGAATCCATACCTTTCCAAAAACAAGTTGTTGCCGCTGAGGTAATAGTAATACCACGCTCTTGCTCTTGCTCCATCCAGTCCATGGTTGCACTACCGTCATGTACTTCACCAATTTTGTGAGTACGGCCCGTATACAAAAGAATACGCTCAGTAGTAGTGGTCTTGCCCGCATCAATGTGAGCCATGATACCGACATTACGGTAACGATTAATTGGAGTAACTCTTGCCATGATTGCTTCCTAATTTACCAGCGGAAATGTGCAAAAGCTTTGTTTGCTTCAGCCATTCTATGTGTGTCTTCTTTTTTCTTGAAAGCCGAACCACGGTTTTGATTTGCGTCTAGCACTTCGCCTGCCAATCTTAGCTTCATGCCTTTTTCACCACGCTTACGAGAAGCTTCGATCATCCAGCGCATTGCTAGGGCGATTTTACGATCTGCTCTTACTTCAACTGGCACTTGGTAGGTCGAACCACCAACACGGCGTGATTTGATCTCTACTTGAGGGCCAATATTTTCTAGTGCTTGTTTGAATACTTCAACTGGCTCAGGATTACCTTTAGCTTCAATTGTATCTAACGCATCATAAACAATCTTCTCAGCTACAGACTTCTTACCATCTAACATTAAGATGTTTACGAACTTAGCCAATACTAAATCACCAAATTTAGGATCTGGTAGGATTTTTCTTTTAGGTGCGGATCTTCTTCTCATATCAGTTTTCTCTTTTGATTATTTCTTAGGTTTTTTAGTGCCGTACTTTGAACGACCCTGCATTCTGCCGTCAACGCCTGTTGTGTCAAGTGCGCCGCGAACTGTGTGATAACGCACACCAGGTAAGTCTTTAACACGACCACCACGAATAAGGATTACAGAGTGCTCTTGAAGGTTATGTCCTTCACCACCGATGTAGGTAGTCACTTCTGCTGAATTTGTTAGTCTAACACGAGCAACTTTACGTAGCGCTGAGTTAGGCTTTTTAGGTGTTGTTGTGTACACACGTGTACAAACACCACGCTTTTGTGGACAACTATCTAATGCAGGTACACCACTTTTAACAATCTTTTTCTTGCGTGGGTCGCGTACCAGTTGGTTAATCGTTGACATATAGTTTCTACTCCAATGTATATTTTCTAATCAATTGCCCTTTTGACGGTGGCAATAAAGCGGAGAATTATACTTTGCTGAGGGTATTTATGTCAACTGATATTAGGCTTTTTTTATAAGATCCTGCAGTAATAAATCACAAGCCTGATGAATCATTTCAAAGACCTCGTCGAATCTGCCTTCATAATAAGGATCTGGCACACTTCTAATTGTATTATCCGGCAAATAGTCGAGCAGTAACTCTATATCGGATTGACTCTCACTTGGGTGCTCTGACTTGAGATTATGATAGTTGTCGAGATCCATTGCCAAGATTTTATCGTAGTGATAAAAATCACTCTCGTGCACTTGCCGTGCTCTTTGATTAGATAAGTCAACCCCGCACGCTCTGGCGGCTTGCTGAGAGCGTCTATCCGGTGGATTACCAATGTGGTAAGCATGCGTTCCAGCAGAATCAATTTCAAACATCTCACTGCAGTCGTTATCTTTCACAAGCTGGCGAAAAGCTCCTTCTGCCGTTGGTGAACGACAAATGTTACCCATACACACAAACAATACTTTGATTTTCATCTCTGTTAACTAATATCGCTAATAACTTATCTGGAAATATTATAAAGCCCAGTTGCACTAGATGAGATCTTTACATAAATCATTTTAAAATTT
>CAJXHL010000094.1 GCA_913054335.1 uncultured Gammaproteobacteria bacterium
TTTGAATTACTTTGCATCTGTAGATGCCTCTAAACTCGGATACTTAAGCCCTAATGTAACTCCTCTCGCTATTGAAAATACTATCAGTGATGCCCAAAGTCCATGATTACCATAACGCGGTAAAAGAACTGCTAAGGCAATCAAATATACAGCAAAAGAGACAGCCATCATATTTCGCATATCTGTCGTTCTCGTTGCCCCAATAAAAATACCGTCAAGCATCCAAGCAGCAACACCGATCAATGGGGCAAGAATCATCCATGGTAAGTATGTATGACTGACAGCCCTGACATCCTCAGCAGTGGTCATTAATTTTATAATGTTGTCACCAAATACAAAAAAAACGAATGCCATAAGAACAGCTGACCCAACACCCCATTGACTTGTCATAATGGCCGATTTACGGAACAGGGCTCTATTTTTAGCTCCCAATGCTTGACCAACTAGAGCCTCAGCAGTAAAAGCAAAGCCATCTAAAGCATAAGAGGTAAAATTTAAAAATTGAATTAAAACTTGGTTTGCAGCCAAGGTGGCATCATCAAAACTAGAGCCGAGAAACAAAAAGCTAACAATTCCAATCTGTAACAAAACGGATCGAATCATAATATCACTATTGACCTTGGCCATTTTTAATAGACGAGACCTGTCGAATATCTGAACCCAATTTTTCCAGTAGCCATTATTAAATCCTTCTCGCGCCAACCAAAGACCAAATATGAGGCCAAGCCATTCGGCAATAAGTGTTGCAATTGCAACTCCTTCAACACCCCAGCCAAGATGCAAAACAAATAACAGATCTAAAATTATATTGACACCGTTCAGCAAAAGCTGAAGAAGCAAAACTGCTCGGGTTTTTTCTTTAGCAATAAGCCAGCCAGTAATTCCAAAAAGAGCGATAGCAGCTGGCGCACTATAGACTCTAATATGTAAATATTGTTGCGCCATTCCTTCGACTTCTATTGATGCTGGCGACAATTGGAGTGCGCCAAAGAACAGAGGAACCTGAGACACAATTAATATCAAGCCTGACACAAGGCCAATAATGAGACCTCGGACCAATAGAGCAGAAGTTTCGGACTTGTCGCCTGAGCCGATAGCCTGAGCAGTAAGGCCAGTTGTGCCCATTCGTAAAAAACCAAACAGCCAATAAATTGCGGTAATTATTATTGCACCAATTCCGACAGCGCCTATAGGAGCAGCCTGACCCAACTGTCCTACAACTGCAGTATCGACTGCACCTAAAATAGGAATCGTGGCATTTGCTAATACTATTGGAGCAGCAACGCCTAAAACTCTTTTATGTGAGAGGTTTGTTGAATCGATTTGCATAATTACAGCCTCTAAAAAACAGCATTATATTTCATTTTTGAACTTGGTTAAAGTCCAAACTTTATCTCATGTTTGAGGGAAGTATAACAATAGTAACAGGGGTGTTTGTGAGCCTTCCCCTATCTCTTAAAAACCTGTTACATATCAACTCAATTCAAAAAGATGCAAATAATGATATTTGTAACACAAATAAATTACACCCTATAACTTGCAATAAGCAACCTAGAGAGTTGATACTAGAACCGTTGAGCTGAATACGCTTCAAGTGGTAATGGTGGTGGTGTTTTCATGATGATTGATGCCACAGCCTCAGCAGTGATTGGGGCCAGGGTAAGCCCAATATGGCCGTGACCAAAAGCATAAACAACATCGTTGCCTTTTTTTGATGCAGATATCACAGGTCGGCTATCAGGAATAGATGGACGAAAACCTAACCAAGTTCGGTTCGGCTCGCCTAAGTCCGGAAAAAATTCCAAAGCGCCGCGCTTAAGATGCTCAACTCTATGGGCAGAAATAGACGGGCTTAAACCACCAAGCTCGACAGTCCCGGCAACTCGCAACCTGCCTTGCATCGGTGACAGATAAAAACCTTGCTCGGTCGAACAGGAGGGTCGCTTAAGTAACGGTGTGTCCATATCATATTCCAGGTGATATCCGCGCTCTGTTTCCAAAGGTATCTTATCTCCCGCTTGTCTTGCTAATTGCCTTGAGTAAGCCCCCGCTGCAATAACAACATGTTGGGATTTGACTTTAGATGTATTATCTAGATGCACTATCACACCACTGCTATCTCGTTCAATTTTAGTGGCACTTGTTTTCTGTACTTGACCGCCCGCGCCAATAACTGCATTTAATAATAGCTCTAGCATCTTACCTGGATCATTTATAGAGATAGCGTTCGGGAAAAAAGCGGCCCCTCCTTTAACTTTCGCTAAAGTCGGCTCAAGTTTAACTAGTTCTGAAGGTGTTATCATTTCTGCTGTAACACCAAATTTTTGACGATTTACAATATCCCTTAAACCTCTTTTAAAAGCTGGCTGATCAACATAAAGATACAGACATCCATTTCGATGAAGCATTGAATCACCCTTAATTTGCTTCGCCAAAACCTCCCAGCGAGGGCACGCATCTGCCACTAGATCCGCTATAGCTTGGATATTTAAGGCAGTCTGCCTAGGCATTGATTGGTATAAAAATCGCATTAACCAAGGAGCTAATGAGGCTATTGCTGATTGACGGATGGCTATAGGGCTATTTTTGTTAAACAATAATGCAGGTAGATTTTTCAGCACCGAAGGTGAGCCGACAGGCAAAACAGCATAATCCGCAATCGTACCAGCATTGCCATAAGATGCCCCACTCCCTGGTTCGGCCGGGTCGACAAGTATAACTTCTCGCCCTAAATCAAGCATACGTAAGGCGACCGAAAGGCCTATAACACCACCACCAATAACCAAAACATCTGTTTTTATCATTCAGTCTAAGTCTTGTAATCTGCTAATGCAGATGAGTGTTCAGCTAGTGTTGTGGAACTTAACGCAAGCAATAAAGACAGTAGTATGGTTTTCAGTTTCACAATGCTCCTTTGGCTATGTTTCTTGCATTTTAGCCTAGTTTATAGCGCCTGCTTTATTAGCCAGTATCAACATATCTATGTCGCTTTTTCTCTTTAAGAAGTGCATCATTCGGTGACAATTTGGGCACAAGGCTACCGCATTTTCTATCGCGTCTTCACCGCCGTCTGCCAGGTGGTGTATGTGGTGTACTTCCAGATATGGCTCTCCATTTGATTTGCGAAAAGGAGCTGGTTGTTCACAGAGTTCACAGATACCGTTAGCTCGCCTTAATGTAAAGTCAGCCACATATGGGCTTTTTTGATAAAACCTTGATGTTGACTCTCTGCTACTCGGGTGTCTAGCAGTTTTATCGACGCTAACCCTCAACTCCTCTAAAGTGAGCTGTCGAGACTCTTCAAACTTTTCTTCAAATACCCTTTCAAGCTCTACCCTTGTAACAGGCTTGGTTTCATCTATTAGTTGTAAAGGAAATACCCAGACTTGTCGCAGTTGTCCAGAGGCATCGTCCTGCTTCTCTTGAAAAGGTTCGTCGGCTAATTGCACTCTCCCGATATAGGTATATATCCTTTTCTTAAATACCTCAAATAGATGGACGCTAATGCCGTTGGTATTAGATTCATAGAGCGTTATATTTTGATTGCCCTCAAGGGTTTGGTTGCCTTTAGAGCCCACCCCAGTATAGTAAAGCTTATCGTCAAGCCACCTATCATCGTATGATATTGATTTAATATGGTCTGC
>CAJXHL010000095.1 GCA_913054335.1 uncultured Gammaproteobacteria bacterium
GCTGGTGGTTTGCCTGAAATATCGTAAACAACGCGTGAAACGCGGGAGATTTCATTCATGATGCGATTAGAGACGTGATCTAGGAAATCGTATGGCAGTCTCGCCCAGCGAGCAGTCATAAAGTCAATGGTTTCAACGGCTCGAAGTGCAATGACATAATCGTATCGACGTTCGTCGCCAGTAACGCCAACCGATTTCACCGGTAAGAAGACGGCAAAGGCTTGATTGACTTGATCGTATAAATCGTGCGCATGAAGTTCTTCCATAAAAATATGGTCGGCTCGACGAAGGATCTCGGCGTACTCTTCTTTAACTTGGCCAAGTATTCGAACGCCCAGACCCGGCCCTGGGAATGGGTGACGATAAAGCATATGCTTAGGAATACCCAGCTTGACGCCGATTGTGCGAACTTCGTCCTTAAATAATTCTTTGAGTGGTTCCACCAATTCGAAGGCCATATCGTCTGGCAGACCGCCAACATTGTGGTGGGATTTAATGACTTTGGCTTTTCCGGAAGCGGCACCTGCAGATTCAATGACATCGGGGTAAATAGTACCTTGCGCTAAGAACTTAATATTCTTTAGAATTTTTGCCTCTTGGTCAAAGATTTCGATAAAGGCACGGCCAATAATTTTGCGTTTTTTCTCAGGATCGGCCTCGTCTACCAAAGCGTCATAAAAGTGTTTTTGTGCGTCAGCCCGAATCACTTTTACCCCCATGTTCTCGGCAAAGGTTTGCATTACTTCGTCGCCTTCGTTAAGGCGTAGTAGGCCGTTATCGACAAAAACGCAGGTTAGTTGATCACCGATAGCTTGCTGAAGAAGAATGGCCACAACCGATGAATCAACGCCACCTGATAAGCCTAACAACACTTTCTGATTGCCAATTTGCTTTTTAAGACTTGCAATCAAGTCTTGAATAATATTGTCAGTCGTCCAGTTTTTCTCACAATGACAAATGCCGGTGACAAAGCGCTCAAGAATATGTAGGCCTTGTTTTGTGTGCGTTACTTCTGGGTGGAATTGGAGACCGTAATAATGTTTATCGGCATTGGCAAAGCCCGCAATCGCACAATTATCGGTTGAGGCAATCAGTTTAAATTCAGGTGGTAGTTTGGTGACTTCAACACCATGACTCATCCATACGTCAAGCAAACCATGACCTTCGGCATTAATTTCATCGCTAATTTCACTTAAAAGTGATGAGTGTCCTCGTGCTCTGATTTGGGCAAAGCCAAATTCCGCTTTATCATGAGCGGAGCGCGCATCGCCACCGAGCTGTACCGCCATGGTTTGCATGCCGTAGCAGATACCGAGTACGGGAACGCCGAGCTCAAAAACAATTTCTGGCGCCCTTGCTGAGTCAGACTGATTAACTGTATCGGGGCCACCGGAAAGAATAATTCCATTCGGCTTAAAATTTTCAATAAAATGAGGGCTGACATCGTACGGTAAAAGCTCACAATAAACACCAATTTCACGAATTCGTCTGGCGATGAGTTGTGTGTATTGAGAACCAAAATCAAGAATTAAGATTTTATCGTTGTGAATATTTGACATAAAATTGAATGTCTATTAAAGTCATTGTAAACATAGTATTTTAATGAAAATCCTCAATCGCTACATTACTAAAACACTCTTGATTTACACTTTGGTGGTTCTTGTTATTTGGCTGGGCATCTATAGTTTTTTTAATTTTCTTGCTGAACTAAGTAGTATCGGCCAGGCAAATTACACCAGCCTCAGCGCAATAAAATACATTGCACTGCAAATGCCGGAAATTGCTTATAAACATGCATCACCGGTCATCTTACTGGGTTGCGTGTTGGGCATGGGCTATTTGGCAACAACCAGTCAGTTGTTGATATTGAGAGTTTCAGGCCTTTCAATTTTTAGGCTAACCCTGTTAACGGCGAAAATTGCACTGATGTTTGTCTTTGTCCTTATTGTTATCGGCGAAGTATTCGCACCTATGGCGAGTGAAATGTCTGAAAAATCTCGTGCGAAAGACCTTGGGCATTCGATTGCCTCTCAGACGCAACAGGGTTTCTGGATTAAAGAGAGTGGTAATTACATTAATGTTAAAAAGAATTTCGATGGCAATTCTTTTGCTGGGGTGACACTAATTCAAACAAACGCTAACAATGAGGTTGAGGCGGTCATTACCTCAGACATTGCAAGTTTTAATGGCGATTCTTTGGCGTTCGGTAATACCGATATTTTTTTGATTGATGGGTCTTCCGACTTTGATATTATCTCTTATAAGAAACGCAACTCCTACAATCAATCTGTCTCATTTGATCAGGATTTGATTGACAGTTTATACAAAGAACCAGAAGACCTAACCACTTGGAGCATTTTCAAACAAATCCAATTCTTGTCTGAGAATAAGCTGGATGCTGATATTTATAAGGTCGAATTTTATAAAAGACTGTTCAAGCCCCTGACACTGGTTGCAATGATTCTTTTGGCAATGCTCTTTATTTTTGGCTCAAGTAGGAGTACTTCTTTGGGTAAAAAAATATTTTTAGGAATCGCATTGAGTTTGTCTTTCGAGCTCACTTCCCGAGTTGGCGCGGCTATTTCAATCGGCTTTTCTATTAGCCCATTATTGAGCGCTATTTTGCCAAGTCTTGGTGTGATGATATTGGCATTTGTGTTGCTACGAAAACATTCAGCTAGTTAAGTCGTGGCTCAAGCACTCCCCAAAACGACAAAGCCGATTGCCAAAAAACCAAAACGTTTTGAGGTGATTTTGCTCAACGATGATTACACCACCATGGAATTTGTCATTAAGGTGTTAAAACGCTTTTTTAATAAAAATGACCTTGCAGCTGAGGCTATTATGCTCAAGATTCACATTGACGGGGAGGGTGTTTGCGCCACGTATTCTTATGATATCGCACAAACAAAAGTCAATCAAGTTATCGACTTTGCAAGGAAAAATGACCAGCCTCTAATGTGTGTATTGCG
>CAJXHL010000096.1 GCA_913054335.1 uncultured Gammaproteobacteria bacterium
GATTTTTCCCGCATTTTTTATTGTACTTCAGAAATTTAGTATTTATAAGTTTCTGGTTTAAATGGCCCGTCTTTCGGGGTATTGATGTAGTCTGCTTGCGCGTCAGTCATTTGGGTTAACACACCACCAAAACCACCGACCATACCGGCGGCAACTTCCTCGTCAAGTTTTTTAGGAAGCACTTCAACTGTAATTTTCGCTGATTTTTCAGTCTCAGGTAAATTGGCAAATTTCTGCTCGAAAAGATACATTTGTGCTAGCACTTGGTTGGCAAAAGAGCCGTCCATGATACGACTTGGGTGACCAGTTGCATTGCCTAAGTTGACCAAGCGACCTTCGGATAAAAGAATCAAATAATCATTTTTATTCTCTGATCTGAAGATACGATGAACTTGAGGTTTGACTTCATCCCATTGCCAATTGTCGCGCATAAATTGGGTGTCAATTTCATTGTCAAAGTGACCAATATTGCAAACCACCGAGCCCGATTTTAAGGTTTGCAACATAGCTGAATCACAGACGTTGATATTACCCGTTGTGGTCACAATTAAATCGGTGGTTGAAAGTACAGCTTGATTGATGTTTGCAATTGCGCCTGTATTCACACCATCTTCATAAGGCGAGATAACTTCAAAGCCATCCATACAGGCTTGCATGGCGCAAATAGGATCAATCTCGCTGATCTTAACAATCATCCCTTCTTGGCGAAGGGATTGCGCTGAGCCTTTACCCACATCACCATAACCAATAACCAGCGCTTTTTTGCCAGACATGAGCATGTCTGTACCGCGCTTAATGGCATCATTTAAGGAGTGGCGACAACCGTATTTATTATCATTTTTTGATTTTGTTACCGAGTCATTGACATTAATTGCAGGCACTTTAAGTTCACCATCGGCAATCATTTCGATTAAGCGGTGTACGCCTGTTGTTGTCTCTTCACTAATACCGTGAATGTTATCCAACATTGCAGGGTATTTTTCGTGCAACATTTGGGTTAAATCACCACCATCATCAAGCACCATATTGGCATTCCAAGGTTCACCATTTTCAAGAATGGTTTGCTCTATACACCAAAGAAATTCTGCTTCGGTTTCGCCTTTCCAAGCAAACGTTGGAATTTTGGCTACAACCATTGCTGCTGCTGCGTGATCTTGAGTTGAGAAAATATTGCAAGACGACCAGCGAATGTCCGCACCTAATTCAACAAGCGTTTCCATAAGCACTGCCGTTTGGATAGTCATGTGAATACAGCCTAGAATTTTTGCATTAGCAAGTGGCTTTTCGTTAGAGTACCTTTGGCGAAGCTCCATTAAAGCGGGCATTTCAGCTTCGGCTAATTCAATTTCTTTACGGCCGTAATCAGCCAGAGACATATCGGCTACTTTGTAGTCGTTGGTGTTTAGAGTGGTTTTGCTCATTTGTTTTTCCTATTACTTGTTTGAAAAATAAATGAGCGTCGTTTATAAAATAAAGCGAACTTTATTTGTACCAAGCCTGATGAGACAAATCTCAATGCAACGCCCCTTGGCAGGTGCACTTGTAGATAGTTATAAAAAACTACCTAGAAGTTCGTCGGATATTATATCTTAATCAAACTATTTATGCTAATTAAGCAAATGCGCGCGATCTGTTTTTTCCCAACTAAAAGAATCTTCCGTGCGACCAAAATGTCCATAACTTGCTGTTTTTTGGTAAATTGGTCTTTTAAGATCCAGCATTGCAATCAAACCCTTTGGCCTAAGATCAAAATGTTGTGAAATTAATTGCTCAATTTCCTTGTTGCTCACTTTGCCTGTGCCAAATGTATTAACGTTGACACTGGTAGGTTCAGCTACACCAATCGCGTATGACACCTGTATTTCACATACTTCAGCCAAGCCTGCCGCGACAATGTTTTTAGCAACATAGCGAGTTGCATAAGCCGCACTCCGATCCACTTTAGAAGGGTCTTTGCCAGAGAAGGCACCACCGCCATGTCGCGCCATGCCGCCATAAGTGTCAACAATAATTTTTCGCCCGGTTAATCCTGCATCGCCGACTGGACCGCCAATAACGAAATTACCCGTTGGATTGATGTGATATTTGGTATCTTTACTGAGCCATTCACTTGGCAAAATGGGCTTAATAACTTTTTCTAAGATTGCTTCTCGCAAATCATCAAGCGAAATATCTTCATCGTGCTGAGTGGATAGAACAACTGCATCAATACCGACAACGTGATTGTTTTCATAAATACAGGAAACCTGAGATTTTGCATCGGGTCTTAGCCATGGCAGTGTGCCATTTTTCATCAATTCTGCTTGGCGCTGAACCAATCGATGAGCGAAAACAATTGGCGCTGGCATTAATACGTCAGTCGCGTTGTCAGCATAACCAAACATCAAGCCTTGATCGCCTGCACCTTGTTCGTGGTTGTCCGATTCATCAACGCCCATCTTAATGTCTTGAGATTGTTTGCCAAGTAAATTTGTTATCGTACAATTGTGACCATTAAAACCATACTCATCTTGATCGTAACCAATGTCGATAATGGTTTTTCGAACAACGGCTTCATAGTCAATATCAGCACCTGTGGTGATTTCACCGGCAAGCACAACTTGGTTGTCTTTCACTAGAGTTTCGACAGCCACTCGGGAGTTTTTGTCTTGAGTTAAGGCTGCGTCAAGAATGGCATCAGAGACTTGGTCGCAAACTTTATCGGGGTGACCTGCAGAAACAGATTCAGAAGTAAATATCATGGCATTAATCCTCTCAAAATAAAAAACCCCTAAAGTGGGGTTTCTACTATGGAAAACGCCTACTTTAGCTTAATTTAGTCACCTAAAGTGACAACGCTAGCAATCGGGACAAATCAGCGTTTGGATAATTATAACCCATTGAGACCTTTGTATAAGTCATTTTA
>CAJXHL010000097.1 GCA_913054335.1 uncultured Gammaproteobacteria bacterium
AAAATACTCGTATTTCATATTTGCAAATACAATCTAACCCGAGATGTGTTGGCTCAATTATTGATTCAGCTTACTACGTGACCATAAGCAAAGTTCTACCAAATTTAAACAAGGGGTCAATTTTACTTGCAATTTATAATACTTTAGTATAATGCGCTATTTGGTCGTTCATTAATACAGCATATGTCTGCACCTTTACGCATTAGCAGGGTTGAATTTATTTTTCTCATGGCAGCCTTAATGGCTACCACAGCTCTTTCAATTGATGCTGTTCTTCCCGCCTTGGGGTTTATGGCCAATGATTTTGGCACTTCTGGCAGTGAGATACAATTAATCATCACCATTTTATTTGTGGGTTTTGTCCTAGGCCAGATTATTTTTGGACCTCTGTCAGATCGTTTTGGGCGTTTGCCGAGTATATATGCAGGGATTATTTTATTTATCTTGGGTTGTTTGATAACGATCACTGCACAATCTTTAGAATTGGCGTTGTTGGGACGTTTTATTCAGGGCATTGGAGTTTCAGGCCCTAGAATAATGGTATCAGCATTGGTACGAGATTGTTACAGTGGTCGCTCTATGGCTCGAATTATGTCTTTTGTGGCCACAATCTTTATGATTGTCCCCATCCTAGCCCCAATGTTGGGTCAAGTAATGCTTTGGCTGGGGCCTTGGCAAGTTATTTTTGCGATGTACATTGTTATTGCGATTATCTTGTGTCTGTGGGTGCGTCTAAGGCTTGACGAAACTCTTATTGAAGAGAATCGAAATTCAATACAAATAAAGTCGTTGTGGCACTCTTTTGTTGGCATTCTAACCAATCGAATATCGTGTGGTTATACAATAGTAAGCGGTTTTATTTTTGGTGGTTTTTTGGGTTATTTAAGCTCAAGTCAATGGTTGTTTCAGGAGATTTATCAAGTTGGTGAGGCATTTCCTATCTATTTTGGTGCCCTGGTATTACCCAACCTTGTTTCTTCTTTAATTAATGCTAAATTGGTGGTCAAGTGGGGGATGTTTCGCTTGGTTCAGGTGACAAACGTTTTGGTATTTTTTGGCTCTCTGGGTTTGTATTTCTATGCTCAATCTTATAATGGAATTCCACCTTTAATGCATACCATGGCATTTTTGTTCATTATTTTTTCTGGTATCGGCTTCCAATTCGGTAATCTTAATGCACTAGCCATGGAGCCATTAGGAAGGGCAGCAGGTATCGGCGCCTCATTTGTTGGTGCTGGCTCTACTTTGATATCTATTCCCATTGGAGGTTTAATAGGGATGAGCCTGAACACCAATATTTTCCCTCTGGCAATTGGTATGGCACTGTGCTCTTTGTTGTCTATATTAATGATGCATTGGGTGCGTTTCGGATTCTCTTTGCCAAAAGCGGGTGCTGGCTTCAAACTATAGAATTAATAGGGGTGGGCTGAATTAATTGTCTTGCTCCGTTTAATTCAACCAGATCCAGATCCATTAACATAGGTAATGGGTGGCAAGTAGTGCCACTTCTTTCGTCATTATTTTAGAGTTAATATCAGCCTATGAACCAGTTGCCAATTAAGTTCAGTAATTTCTTCGCCCAAATCGAGGCTCAGAAAACTATCCCAATTGAAGAATACACCAACAATGCCAAGAGAGACTTGTTTGCAGTCGTTCTCAGTGGAGTTGGGGTGGCGCCTAATTAATTCTTGGGTGATGTCATCAACATAAACGTTAAAGCACTGTTTTAGTCGCTGAGTTACTTTTGGGTAACGATGTGCAGAGGCTAGGAGTGAAAAGAAAGCAGGTATGAGTGCTTGATATTGTTCGTCGGGGTTGCTGTTAAATAGTGTTTTTAATAGCCATTCATCACTGTCATCTTTGGCGTGTTGAGCCTGTTGCTTGTGCCAGATTGTTTCGAATTCTGTTGAAACGTACTCAGCTACTTGATTGATTAGTTCTGTCCTGTTTCCAACGTTGTGACGAAGAAGACTGCGACGCATTTGTGACTTTAATGCAATGTCATCAAGTGTTGTGGCATTTAAGCCCTTTGCAGCGATACATTCTGTAAACGCCTGCAGTATTATTTTTTGACGCTCAAGTTTTAACGAAGGTCTGGCCATGGGTTAATTATAGATAATCATTGGTAAATATTTTACGCATAAAAAGTTAATTGTCAATAATGACAATCTTGTGCAGAGTAAGTCAACAAAGATGAAATTGTATGGATTACAAAGCTGATTTGTGTCTTAAGTGAGTATCAAAAAACTTTACAATTTTGTCCTCAAGCATGCGCGCTAATTCATCTAGGCGAATACCTTAAGACTATATTCAATAGTGTATCAAAAAAAAATCCCTTCTTGGCTCTGTGACATCCTTTGGATACAATGAATTCATTGATATAAAATGACCCTATGATAAATAGACTATCCCAGGAAGCCTCCCCAACAATCGATACGCTCGATGATCTCGCAAAGTTGGCTGACTATTCGCTCATTGACACTCTCAACTGCGATCCTGACGCGAAAGCAAACGGTGTCGATCACGAGCCGCGACAAGTTTTCACTGGACACTATGTCCCTGTCAACCCCACGCCAATAAAAGATCCCGAGTACATCACGCATAGTAAAATCTTTTTTCGCGAGCTTAGCTTCTCCGACAGCATGGCACAGTTAGATGATTTCGTGCGCCTATTCTCTGGCGACCTCTCGCACGTTCCAGAGCCGATGCGCACGGTCGGATGGGCGAGTGGCTATGCGCTCTCTATCTTCGGTACTGAATACTACCAGCAGTGTCCATTCCAAACCGGCAACGGATATGGTGATGGTCGCGCAGTTTCTGTGGTTGAGGCTGTCATCAACGGTCGACGCTGGGAAATGCAGCTAAAAGGTGGCGGTC
>CAJXHL010000098.1 GCA_913054335.1 uncultured Gammaproteobacteria bacterium
AAAAACACGCCCACAACCTTAGATTTAGTTACGTCTAAGAATGTTCGTTTCCTGAGTGTACTACATTCTAACTCGAGTTTTCTCAGGGTCATAAAACGGAAAGCGCACAACTGTTGCTCCTAACCTTTTATGATGTCCATCTAATTTGCCTACCTCAACTTCAGTCCCAATCTCGGATGCTGTTATTGACATTCGGCACAGCGCAATGTTCTTTTTTAGTATCGGCGAACGCGTTGCACTTGTAATATGTCCTACCTGTTGCTTACCAATATACACACCGTCTCCAGGTGTTGCAACTTCATTTTGGTTTAATTCTAACCCAACTAGCGTCCTTTGTGGAGAATTCTTACGAAGAATTAATGCTTCCTTACCAGAAAAATCCTCCTCTTTGGTCTTTAATGGAACGGCAAAGCCAATACCCGCTTCAAACGGGTCAGTTTGATCACAAAATTCGTAACCAGCAAAAATCAAGCCCGCCTCAATACGAAGCATGTCAAGTGCGTTAAGACCAACAGGGCAAATATTAAATTCTTCACCAGCTTCAGCAATGGCGTCCCAAACGGCTTCACAGTCTTTCGGATGAGCAAAAACCTCATAACCTAGCTCGCCAGAATAACCCGTACGAGAAACCATCACTGGAATACCAAACTCTCCACCAATACGAGCAAAAGTGAAACGGAACCATTTGAGTTCGTCCATTGTTGTTTGTGTTGTCTGGGTCCAAACAATTTTCTTAAGTGTTTCACGACTCTTAGGGCCTTGTACTGCAACATTTTGCAATTGATCGGTTGATGATTTAACAAAGGCATTCAAACCTTTCTCTTTGGCAATTTCACGAAGATGTTTACCGCCACTGCCACAACCACCTACCCAGCGAAAATTGTTTTCACAAAGTCTAAACAAGGTGCCGTCATCAATCATGCAGCCATTTTCATAGCACATTGCAGTGTACACAACTTGACCAATAGCCATTTTACGAACATCTTTAGTAATAGCGTACTGACATAACACTTCAGCATCAGGGCCATAGATTTCGAATTTTCTCAAAGGTGATAAATCAATCATTGCAACGCCTTCACGACACTGCCAATATTCTTTGATTTGACCCAAGTTGGTGTAATCAAGCGCTAACCAATAGCCGTTGTACTCTGTGAAGTTTCTCGTTAATTTCGAGGTATTCTTGTGAAATCCAGTTTCTTTAGTCATAGTTGGTATGGTTTGTGGATCGGGTCTAAAATCGATGCCTTGAGAAAAATTACTGCCCGCATCATAAACTCTGATGTGGATGTCCGTTGGATTCCAGTTGTTAGCTGGCGACGTGTCATCAGGGCAAGCAGATGATACACATACTAGATCTGTTGCTGCACGAAGCAAAACATAATCACCCGCCCTTGACCACGAAACGTCTGCTGCCAGGGTGTGACATTCTAAAACTTGTGTATTAAAAAAGAAATTGACCGCAACCCAATTTTTTCTTGGTTTAATGCCGTGATCATTTAGAGTTTTATTGAAATTTTCTGTGCAACTGATGTGTCCAGGATAGCCGCGATCATCATAATATTTTGCATTGCAAGCAAGACCAAACGTATCGTGCCTACAAACCGTATCTCGAATAACTTCTACATAAGGTTCTGAATTCTGGTTATAAAACTTATCATGCGTTCCAGGTGCTGGATAGCTCAAAAACATTAAAGATCTTGTTACGGTTGGGTCAAGCGTTGACTCGACACCATTTTTTAAATCCTCAACAGAGAAGGCTTGGAAGTCGGAACATTGCTGCCCTTGAACGTCAATGATTTGAATGTATTGACCTGCTTTAACTTTGTATGACTGGGCAGAACTGTGAGGAATTCTAAAATCTTGAATAGCCTCAGCAAGTGGCTCAGGTAGACAGTCTTCCTTAGCTTTAGGGTTTGCACGAGTGACATTAATTAGAATTTCAGTTGGTGTAGATTGTTGATCAACAAGCATTGCGCCGCCTTTTGCGTCAAATACGCACAATGTATCTTTTTCAACTTGAAAGTCTTGTCTCGAGTCTGAAGGGCATAAGTCGTCAAATATATCAGTCGCTTCAGTAGCATCTGCGTCAATTTTACTTGACTCAAGAATCGCCTTAAGCATGTTTGATGAATCATCATAAGACAGGGAAGACTGGCTTGAATATGGCGTGGTGTTCCAATGAAGAGAATTGATCGCACAAGCACCCTTTGTATCAAAGGCCAAAACACTGCATTTTTGGTCGCCTTCAACGTCGATAATTTCCACATGATCGCCGATTTTTAGGTCAATCGAAACAGCTTCTCCACCGTGAATTTGATACGTTTCACATGTATCGGTGTAGGTAATTTCTGATACTCTCATTGTAAATAATTTTCAAGGTCCGTTAAAG
>CAJXHL010000099.1 GCA_913054335.1 uncultured Gammaproteobacteria bacterium
CTCAATAAATACCTTCAATATTGAAGACATGTGAAACTAGCCGGAATTTTTATTCACATTTCTTTATGATTTGTGCTGTTTCAATCGCCTCTACCGTACCTTTAAGCTTAACAACCTCTGCTTCATAATCTCCACTAATTTGACTGGCAGGTATTAAAACAAAAAACACTGTGGCAAAGTCCCAATTTGCCTTGGTATTTTGTTTGTTTGAAACCTCGACTAAATCAGTACGAGCATCTGATCTTGCTACGGCCAATTGATTACACGTAAGATTCATATATTTCTCATAAGCAATTGTTGATGCTGAAATACTTTCTGGTCTAGTTGCGCAACCTGCTAAAACAACAGTTGCACTTACAGTCGCTATCAAAATAACTTTTTTCAACGTCTTAACTGTGTACATATCAACTCCTTAAAAAATTAATAATAGGTTCATTTGGATATCAATATGCCCCTCCCCTCCCCGAAAAGTCAACCCCATTCCGACAAAAAAGAATCAAATTGATAGATTGCATTAAATTACCAAAGGAAAACTAAACCCTGTTCTTTTATCAAAAATCACGGTGGTCAATCCACTTTGGTTTTTGACTTATCCCCTTGCAAAACCAAATCCAATTATTCTTATTGAAACGAAACGCTAAGTTTTTCGTCTGTTTGAGCGAAGCGAGTTTAGAAAAACTAGTGGAGTGAAATTAGAAAGATTGAGATTGTTTTGAGGGCATCTTCTTTCGGTTACCTTTCTGGATGAGCAGAAAGGTGACAAAGCCTAAAAGAGGAAATTTGTAAATTTCCGAAAAAGGATTTCACCAAAATATCGAAAAAAATCGAAATGAGTGTTAAAACAGTAATGAGGAAGGTGTCAACACCCCTAATAAAGACCAAAAAATAGTAGTGTTACACTAGCACAAACAATACCCTTTGATCATTTATGTCCGCCATTCAATCGGCGCACATTTGTAAACTTCATCCAGTATGACTTCAACTAGCTCAAATTGCGATTCCCCATTAACGTCTTCAAAATAGATATGGCTTGGCCAAGGGGTTTTAACATGGTTGTCCGCAGGTAGGTCGATAGTTTCACAGACGTGCTTTATTGCATTGACAAAAGACCTGGCTTCTTCAGCAATCTCTGCCTTTGTTGTGTCAATATCTTCAATACTGTTTCGATCAATCTGAGGCGAGCCGATTCCGGAAGTTAGGGGGAGATTCCGTAGAATGGCCTGCTCTTCATAAAACGAAATATTCACTTTGTCCGCCTCAAGACGCATGATGAAAACTGGATTGACACTGACCTTTGCTTCTGTCAAATCCAGTAGATTGCCTTGGTCAACATTTGGAGCAGCTACAGATTTACGACGCGAAGAGCGCACCTTTCTCTTTACCTCGGCTACAAAATCGCCGCGGTAATTGTTATCAAATACACGCTCCGCATATGGCTTATCTCTCAGCATGTGTTGGATTGAGCGGATCGACATATTCTTGCAGTTTTCTGGACCGATGAAAAACGGAGAGCCCGACGCATCTGACAATTCAACCCAGCCGTTCGGAAAAGTCTCAAAATGGTGATCCATCCAAGGTCCGAGCACCTTATCGCCAAGATGGTCCAACAACGCATTTACATTGTCTGGCTCGTTCAAGACATCGGACAATAGCGGCACCTGCCCATAAATGTCTGCAGCAAGACTGTAAGGCGCTGATATGTTTATCAACGGTGGCATTCCAGTTAGCTCTTCAAAAACTCTCAGAATGTCATCAATGGTCTTGGGGACACCCGTAGAAAAGTCAGGTGTCTCAAGCAGGTGCCAATTGTCTCTGTTAATCAGAGCTGCATCTGGATCAGCACCAGGTGGAAATCTATCAGGGTACATCATTTTTTGCCCCAATGGCTCGCAAGTGAAGGCGTATAACGCCCAGGTTATGTAAAACTTGCTGATACCCAACAAGCGACTCACGACTAGATTAGCTCGAACGTAGCGGTACGGGTTTGTATTATAGAAGTCCCATGATTCAACACCATACAGGTCGTAAAGCAAAGCTAGCGCTAGCATATGGACAGACGCGGTTGAGTTCACCCTGTTAGGTGATGCCAATATGGCGAAGTTTTCGTCAAACTCTCCAGCAATAGCAGCATCGAAAATGTCTTTCATTTCCTGTTTTGCGCCGTCTTCAGCTTCTTGCCAGCGTGTCAGCAGGTGGAGCCCCACGGGAAAAGCATAATCTTCAATTTGAATCATTATCCAAGCCCTTCAATTGCTAATAAAACTCAACGAAGTGTAACCGTTTTAATATTTGTGGTAATGACAAGTTATAGGTCCACCATTTG
>CAJXHL010000100.1 GCA_913054335.1 uncultured Gammaproteobacteria bacterium
TGCTTGCTAGAGAGGGTTTAAATGGTACGATTTGTGGTTCTCAGGAAGCGATTGAGAAGATTTTGGATTTCCTCGCAGCTGATGAAAGGCTGGGTAAGATTGATCATAAGCTCTCTTATAGTGAAAAAACACCATTCAAAAGACTCAAAGTAAAGCTAAAAAAAGAAATTGTCACCTTGGGTGTTGCAGATATTGATCCAGCGTATTCAGTTGGCACTTATGTAAAGCCGAGTGAATGGAATGACTTGATAAGTGATCCTGATGTTGTTCTAATAGACACTCGGAATAATTACGAATATGAAATTGGTAGTTTTAAAGGGGCGATTAACCCAAACACTGAGTCATTTCGAGAATTTCCAGATTACACAAAAGAGAACTTGGAGCAGTATCGCGACAAAAAAGTGGCGATGTTTTGCACTGGCGGCATTCGTTGTGAAAAATCAACCGCTTATTTGAAGTCTCAAGGGTTCGATGAGGTTTACCATCTGCACGGCGGCATATTGAAATACCTTGAAGAGGTTGACGAAAAGGACAGTTTGTGGGATGGCGAATGCTTTGTTTTTGATGATAGAGTGGCCGTTAAACACAATTTAGAGCGAGGACAGTATGATCAATGCCACGCTTGCAGGTATCCAATTACCGACGTAGACAAGCTGCATGAGCATTACGAAAAAGGTGTGTCTTGTCCGCGCTGTTTTGGTACTAAGGGTGACGATCAAGTGAGTCGTTACCGTGAAAGAGAAAAGCAAATGCAACTCGCACGCGCACGCGGTGAAGCGCATATTGGTGATGACGCCACTCAAGTTCTTCTGAGAAAAACTAAGAAAAAATCTAAAGTCTGATGTTTCAGCGAAGTGACATAGCCAACCTTAAAAAAGACTTAAATCTTAACGCCAATCTTTTGGATAACGAGCTGAGTTTTAATACTCGTTGGGGAGTATTCAGTCCAAGAGCGATTGATGATGGTACTTTATTATTGATGAAGTATATTAGCGCTGAACCGAGTGATATTTGCCTTGATTTGGGCTGTGGCTACGGCCCAATTGGATTGGCGCTTGCCAAGCATTGTGTTGATGGCGAAGTGCATATGGTCGATAAAGATTTTGTTGCTGTTGAACTCTCAAATATAAATGCCAAATTAAATCACCTCACAAATGCAAAGGCCTATCTTTCTGATGCCTTTACACAAGTGCCGAGCGAGGTTAAATTTGATCAAATCATCTCTAACGTGCCCGCCAAAGTGGGCCGAGAGCAATTGTCAATCATGCTTTATGACGCACTTGATGCGCTTAAACCTGGTGGGAAAATAACTTTTGTCACCATTAATGGTCTCAGAGACTTTATCAAAACAAACTTTAAGTCGGTCTTTGGTAATTATAAGAAACTAAAGCAAGGGCAGAAATACACAATTTCTCAAGCCATTAAGCAACAATAGTGGAATAGAAACTAATACTAGACTAAAATAGTCGGCAATTAGTATTTGGAGTAAAAAATGGACGTATTAGAAAAAATTCAAAAACAAGTGGATAGTTCACCTATCGTTATCTACATGAAAGGTACACCGCAGTTTCCACAGTGTGGCTTTTCAGCGCGTGCGTCACAAACATTGGCTGAAACTGAAGTCGAATTCGCTTTTGTGAACATCTTTGAAGATCAAGAAGTTTTCCAACATCTACCCGAGTTTGCCGACTGGCCAACTTTCCCACAAATTTACTTCAACTCAGAGCTTGTTGGAGGCGGTGATATTATTATCGAAATGGCCGAGATGGGTACATTGAAAGTAGCTATGGAAGAGGCTGTCGAGAAGTTTAACGAATAATTGCGGCGTCTTTTTCTCTTGTGTATTGTTGAATTCTAGGAAAATGTTCAGTCATTTAGTAGAATCTAAACTCCTTTATATTTTCCAAATTCGCCTTGCACAACTCTAAAATACTTACGCGCATTATCTAAAATGAGCCATAGAAAACGGCTACAAGCGCTTCAGTTTGTGGCCATTATCTTTCAACCACTTCTTTGCCAACTTATACTCTGGCAGAATGGACTCAACCAGCCCCCAAAAATCACTCGAATGATTCTTGTGAGCCGTGTGTGATAACTCATGCACAATCACATAATCGATGACGCTCATCGGCGCCATCATCAAACAATAGTTAAAATTCAAATTGTTATTGCTTGAGCAAGAGCCCCATAGGGTTTTTTGTGCTTTTAGTCGAACATCGTTAAATTGAAAATTGTGTCGATTGGCAAAGTAGTCAATTCTCGGTAGCGCAATTTCTCTAAATTTTTGTTTGTACCACTCTTTAAAAACAGT
>CAJXHL010000101.1 GCA_913054335.1 uncultured Gammaproteobacteria bacterium
GCTTAGCTATTAATTGTATATTAGTTGAAATTTCCATCGTATTTTTCCTATTAATTAAAAAGAATTCGGATCAACTTGACACCGAACAATCATTCTACGCCCCCCTTTCTACTCGCTGTCAATGGCAATAAAAATCTAAATAGCTATTGAATGTGGAAAACGAGCGGCACTCAACCATCAAAAACCAAAGTGGTCAATCCACTTTGGTTTTTGACTTCCCCCTTGACAATCAAAATCGTTAATTAACTTTAATAAAGTTTTCGTTTAAGAATTTGCGTTAAATGAACGTAGTGAATATCAGCACAATTCGCGAAAACGAATTTAAGATTAATCGATTTTGTTGTAGGGTGTCTTCTTTCGGTTACCTTTCTGGACAAGCAGAAAGGTAACAAAGCCTAAAAGAGTAAATTTGGAAAATTTACGAAAAAGGATTTATAAAACCAAGATTAGTATCTAAAAAAAATACCTGCTAAGATTTTTCCCAAACGGCAAAATCCTTACCTTGATTGTTAAACTCGTAACCAATAAAAGCCACATCGCTAATCACTTCACCGTCATGCCCAGGCGCAATGGAATAAGCATCACCCGCATTGACAATTAGCTCGCTGCCATCATCATGAGTCACGCGCATACTGCCTTGCACGCAAGCACCCAAATGTCCGGCCTGACAACTTTCGCCGCCAACATGAGGCTGAATGCATTCCGACCACTTCCAGCCCGGTTGGGCTGTTACTCGAGCCGCTTTAACCGTACCAAACTCAAGTATCTCTGCACGAGTTTTATCAGGGGTTACCAATTCATCAGGATTATCAAAAGATTTTTTTACTAAACTTGGCATTTTATTTCTCCATTAATTATAAAAATTAAAAACCCAAAGGGTTTGAATTATTTCTGGCTCACATAGACACCGAACAGTCATTCTACTCCCCCCTGTTATTCGATGTCAATAGCAAATAAACCATCCACCCAAAACAACCATGCTATTTTCCATGTGGGTTGGGCATATCAGTGCAGTTGTTTTTGTAAACACCAAGCAAGTTTTTTATATATCATTGGCTATCTAGGCGCTTGAATATTTCATGGGGTGTTATGAGTATTGAAAAATCCACGACCACTCAACAACAAGTTGAGCAGTTTCAAAGAGATGGCTTTGTTGTTATTGAAAATGCACTAAGCGATTCTCAACTATCTCTCGTTAAAAAAGATCTATCGAAATGGGTTGAAGAAAGCAAACATCACACTCAACCTTTTGGCCAAATTATGGACGGCAGGCCGCGCTTTGACATTGAGCCAATCACCCACACATCTGAAAAACCTGCTCTTAGAAGGATTACCTCACCAGCCGAAATTTCGGATGCTTGTCTTGATGTTGTAAAAGACAACCACGCGCTAGATCTTGTCACACAGTTTTTTGGGCCAAACATCAAGCACTGGACAAACAAAATTAACTTAAAGCTTCCAAGCTCCGGCACTGAGGTAAAGTTCCACCAGGATTTCCCGTTTGAGCCTCATTCGAACGAAGACATAGTGACGGTTTTGTTTTTCCTCGATGATGTGACACTTGAAAATGGACCTTTGGAAGTAGTGCCAGGCACACATAAGGGGCCACTGCACACGCTCTGGCATAATGGCGTGTTTACCGGTGCGGTCTCGCCAGATGTTGAGGCACAGAACAAAAGCAAGGCAGTAAGTTGCTTTGGCAAGGCTGGCTCAGCATGCTTAATGCACTCTAAATTATTGCACGGCTCTGCGGCCAATAATTCCGATTTAGCGCGTTGCTTATATATTGTTTCCTACTCCGCAGAAGACGCAATTTCGTTGGCGCCTAACCCCTTACCAAGTGAGCTCGACGGTATGAATGTGCGTGGCGAACAAACCGGCAACGTTCGATGCACGAGTTACAGTGTTGAATTGCCGGAATACCCTAAAGAGGTATCATTCTTTGGTCAGCAAGACAAAATAAAAAACTGAATCGAGAACTGTTGCAAATAAATTTGGTTAATACTACAATTAATTCGTAGGCAGTTACCCGCCCCTCCTAAACTGTCTTGTAGGATACAAACTGCGGCCGTACTAGGTAGTTAGCATCTATGATTTCTTGCTTCACGTGCACCGCCCCATCTAATAAATGACCTGGTTTTCCATCTACATAAGCCAACATATCATCAA
>CAJXHL010000102.1 GCA_913054335.1 uncultured Gammaproteobacteria bacterium
ATGGTGACCGAATTGTTCAAATTGCTGACATTCTTGGCATTGATAACATTGTTCAGGACAGTACCGAGCTCGGGCAAATCGATTTACTTTTAGTAGAAAAAAATCTAAGAGATAATCCAAACATCACTCACGTCATCGTTGTTCATTGCGAAACCACAACGGGCATGCTCAACCCCATTGAAGAGATTGGTAAAATTGTAAAAAACCATCAAAAAGTATTTATGGTTGACGCCATGAGCAGCTTTGGGGGTATTGCAATGGACGTCGACATTCTGCAAATTGATTATCTTGTTTCCTCTGCCAATAAATGCATTCAAGGGGTTCCGGGCTTTGGCTTTGTTATTGCCAAAACAGAGGAGCTGGAAAAATGCAAAGGCAACGCCAGATCATTGTCACTGGACCTTTACGACCAATGGCAAATGATGGAAAAATCTAATGGCAAATGGCGTTACACCTCCCCTACCCATGTTGTTCGTGCATTTTATCAAGCAATGCTTGAGCTGGAAGAAGAAGGTGGACCAGCTGCACGAGAAAAGCGCTATCGCACCAACCAAAAAATGCTGGTTAAAGGGATGCGTGATTTAGGCTTTGAAACCGTCCTACCTGAAAATTGCCATTCACCCATCATTACCGGCTTTGTCTCTCCTACGGATGAGTCCTATAGCTTTAATAGTTTTTACCAAACGATTAAAAAAGAAGGTTTTGTTATTTACCCTGGAAAAGTCACAAATCTTGAATCTTTTCGTATTGGCAATATCGGTGATGTCCATCCTCAAGATATTGAGCGCTTACTCGGCGTTATAAAAAACGCCATCACTTGGCAATAAAGCAACAACTTTATGGAGAATAATTATGATCAAAGTTAACAACAACAAATACACCAGTGATAAAGCCAATCCTGTGGTTATCATTTGCATGGACGGCACATCTTTTGACTATTACGAAGGTGCTAGAGAGGTCATGCCAAATTTATGGCGAATGATTGAAACGGGCACAATGGGTATTGTTGATTCAGTAATCCCTTCTTTCACCAATCCGAACAATATGGCAATGGTTACCGGCGTATCACCCGCCGAGAATGGGATTTGTGGTAATTTCTACTACGATCAAGATTTGGACGATGAAGTGATGATGAACGAACCTCGTTACCTTTGTGCGGATTCTATTCTTGCAAGTTTTAGCCAAAATGGTAAAAAAGTAGCCATTGTTACTTCAAAAGATAAGCTTAGAAAAATGCTCAGCCATAACCTTAACGGTATTTGCTTTTCTGTGGAATTTGCCGATCAAGTCACTTTAGAGAATAACGGTATTGTAAATGTAACCGATGACCTAATGCACAAAGTCAATCCTGGCATTTACGACCCTGATAATTCCGTTTATTTAATTGAAGCAGGTGTTAGACTTCTTGAAAAAGAGCATTTTGACTTAATGTACTTAACATCAACCGACTATGTCCAACACAAAAATGCCCCAGGAAGTGAAGGTGCCAATTCGTTTCTCGCAGGCATTGACCACTGGATTGGAGAGCTTGACAAACTGGGTGCGGTTGTTGCAGTGACGGCTGATCACGGCATGCAGTCGAAAACCAATGCCCAGGGGCAGCCGAATGTACGCTTTTTAGAAGATATCTTAATCAGTGAAGGTATTCAGACAGCCCGCGTTATCCTACCAATTACAGACCCATATGTTGTCCATCACGGCGCACTTGGTTCTTACGCTACGATCTATATCGATGATTCTGAGCTTGAAAAAGCCAGCAACATCTTAAAACAATTAGATGGCGTGGAGGACGTGCTCACCAAAGAGCAAGCGGCAGAACGTTTTGAATTGCCAAAAGATCGTATCGGTGATTTAGTCATTACTGGCGACAAGCATACGGTTTTAGGCCACGCTGCTGATAGGCACGACCTTGAGAGTGTACAACAAGGTTTGCGTTCCCATGGGGGCATGCACGAAGCGCGCGTACCGATTATCATAAACCGACGACTTAAATCAGAATACAAACAAAGACTGGAATCAGGCAGCGCTAAAAGCAGAGAAGTTTTTGATTTCGCCATTAACGGAACAGAGGATTAATGATGAGAGAATACGGAAGCATTATAGGTGGGGAAGAAATATTTACTGGAAAGTGGA
>CAJXHL010000103.1 GCA_913054335.1 uncultured Gammaproteobacteria bacterium
AATCAACTACAATTAATCTTAAAATGATTCGCAAAAATAACCAGTGGCGTGTCTATGATCTTATTTTTCAAGCTTTCAGCATTCTTGAAATTGAAAAAATGGGCTATAGATCAAGAATTAAGCGCTTTGGTTTACACAATTTTCTTAAAAGAATTCAATAATGTATAAACTGGTTATTCAGGGTGGAACGCCTCTCAACGGAGACATTAAAGCGTCTGGTTCAAAAAATGCCGCCCTACCTATCTTTTTCTCTTCAATTCTTGCTGACGAACCCTTAAGGCTTTCCAACACGCCACAGTTGAGTGATATTTCAACAACGCTAAGGCTGTTGATGGATATGGGCGCTCATTTTATTTTGGAAGAAGACAGTTCAATTTATATTGACGCATCTAAGTTAACCAACTTGAGTGCAGATTATGACCTAGTTAAAACGATGCGCGCCTCAATTCTCGCCCTAGGACCTATGTTGGCAAAATACAAAGAGGCAAAAATCTCCCTCCCAGGAGGTTGTGCAATTGGTACTCGCCCAGTTGACTTACACTTAAAAGCGCTGGAAAAAATGGGAGCCAATATTGAAGTAAGAAATGGCTATATTTACGCCAGTACTAAAAAATTAGTGGGCTGTCAAATCAATTTTGACCTGGTATCGGTTACTGCAACTGAAAATGTGCTTATGGCTGCAACTCTGGCCGATGGGGTGACAACCATCAACAACGCTGCACAAGAACCAGAAGTGACTGACTTGGTTTATTGTTTACGAAAGATGGGTGCAAAAATATCCGGGGAAAATACATCAACACTCGTTGTTGAAGGCGTTGATCGGCTAAATGGCACTAAGTACAATATTTGCCCTGATAGAATAGAAGCAGGCACTTATTTAGTTGCTGCGGCAATTACTGGAGGCTGCATTACAGTAAAAAACATTCAGCCTGATGCAATGCGGGCAGTGATTGGTAAACTGATTGAGACGGGAGCTGATATTCAGACCAATGAAAATTCTATCAAACTGGACATGAAGGGAAGACGACCGAAAGCCGTTAGCCTAAGAACAAGTCCACACCCAAATTTTCCGACAGATATGCAAGCGCAATTTGTTGCGCTAAATTCGATTGCACAAGGCAGTTGCACAGTCACTGAAACCATTTTTGAAAATCGCTTTATGCATGTGCCAGAGTTATGTCGAATGGGCGCAGACCTAAAACTAGAAGGTAACACGGTTGTATGCAATGGAGTAAAATTCCTCTCTGGTGCGAATTTGATGGCAACTGACTTAAGGGCATCTGCCAGCCTTGTTTTGGCAGGACTTGCCGCCCAAGACGAAACCACCATCGAACGCGTTTATCATCTCGATCGTGGTTATGAATCGATTGAAGAAAAATTTAAAATGTTAGGCGCGAATATCGAACGTGTTCAGCATTAACCTTAACAACAAACATTATGCTAACAATCGCCCTTTCAAAAGGCAGAATTTTAGACCAAACACTCCCTCTCCTTGAGAAAGCAGGCCTTACGGTCTCTGCTGAAGAACTTAAAAGTAGAAAACTCATCCTTGATACCAATCTTGATGAGGTTAAAGTTATCATCATTAGGGCAAGTGATGTTCCTGTTTTTGTGCAGCACGGCGCTGCCGATATTGGTATTGCGGGTAAGGATGTTTTACTTGAGCATGGCGCTAATGGGCTTTTTGAATTGTTAGACCTTGGTATCGCAAAATGTCGCCTTATGGTCGCAGCAGAGCCTAGTCAAAACCTAAATCAAAACACTCTCAAAATTGCAACAAAATACATTAACTCCGCCAAAAAATACTTTCAATCAAAAGGTCAGCAGGTAGAGGTTATTAAACTTTCAGGCGCTATGGAGCTTGCCCCAATCGTTGGCCTGGCACACTGTATCGTAGATTTGGTAGACACTGGAAACACACTTAAGGCCAATGGCCTAGTCCCTCTTGATCACATTCAGGACATTAGTTCAAGACTGGTTGTTAATTCAGCTTCATTTAACACCAAGCACACAGAAATTAAGGACTGGCTAACTCGTATCGAGGCGAGC
>CAJXHL010000104.1 GCA_913054335.1 uncultured Gammaproteobacteria bacterium
AAAATGATTGCATATAAAATCAAATAAAAATATAATCGCAGGGTTACAGATCTTTAGGGAAAGCATGAAAATCAAATTTGCAACATATAACATTCAATACGGTGTTGGACAGGATAATCTTTACAATCTTTCGCGCATCGCGAATACTCTTAAAGATCAAGACATCATATGCCTGCAGGAGGTCACAACCAACTGGCAAGTCTGTGAAAGCGATAATCAACCAGAAGTCTTGGCAGCTAAACTGAATCTTTATGTAGCTTATGCCCCAGGTTTTGAAGTTGACGATAGCTCTAAAGATGGTAATGGCGTAATCACCAATACGCGCCGAAGTTTCGGCAATATGGTGCTTTCGCGTTGGCCGATTCTATATTCTCGAGCGCACTCCCTGCCAAGGCCTGCGACAACGGCGAGTGATGATTTTTATCCTTTAGTTGATTTGCCTCGTGTTGCCCTTGAGGCGGTTATAAATGTTAATGGCAGGCCTTTACGCTTTATCTCTACCCATTTGAGTCATTTACCCGGTAACCAACGAATTGCTCAGATAAATACCCTAAAATCACTCGTAACAAGCCTGCCAAGTGAGAAGCCACTTTGGGACGATGACCCACAATTATCTGTCTACACTGATGGCTTGATGGCACCATCAATCCCCGAGTCTACATTGATTGCTGGAGACTTTAATTTCGAGACAGATGGCTTTGATTATGCCGAAATGATAAAACCGTTACCCCATTCGAATGACACTTTGATTGACGGCTGGCTTGCAAGCAAAAAACGTACATCTGACGAAAACACTTGTTTAGAACATGATGGTCGACTCACCCGCTTGGACTACCTCTTTATAACACCAGATTTAAATAATTGCGTTATAATCGCCAACACCGATCAAAATAACTTATCATCAGATCACTTTCCCTTGTTTTTTGAACTTGAATTGTAAGAGGTACTTAATATGAAAAACATGTACAAACAACAAAGAATTGACTTAGCGGCTGCCTTCCGCTGGACTGCAAGGCTGAGTATGAATGAGGCAGTGGCGAACCACTTTAGTCTCGCTGTTTCTGATGATGGTCAAGAATTTTTGGTTAATCCAAATGGCCGTCATTTTTCTAGAATTAAAGCCAGCGACCTTCTTTTGCTTGACGCTAACGATTCAAAAACCATGGAGCAAAAGAATGCACCCGAACCCACTGCTTGGGCAATCCACGGTGCCATTCACCGCAACCACCCTGAGGCACGCTGCATTATGCATGTTCATTCAAAGTATGCCACCATACTTTCGAGTCTGGAAATTACCGAAATCCCGCCAATTGACCAAAACACTATGCGTTTTTTTAAACGCGTCTCTTTCGATACCGGTTATGACGGTATGGGCTTGGCAGACGAGGCGGAACGATTAAGCGCTTCACTGGGTAATAATAAGGTCTTAGTATTGGGTAATCATGGCGTATTGGTTACTGCCCAAAGTGTATTTGAGGCATTTGATGTGCTGTACTATTTTGAACGTTCTTGCGAAACATTGATTGGCGCTTATCAAACCGGTAAAGAATTAAGAGTTGTAAGCGATGAGATAGCCGAGAAAACCGCTCAACAGTGGCAACACATGTCGAGCTTAAGTAAGCTTCATTTTGATGAATTAAAAGCCATTCTTGACGACAAGGGCTCTAATTACTCAAGCTAACAGCGCATCATCGATGATGACTGCAACAATGTTAAAGAAGTTTGTCCTATATTTTTTTGGCCAATTGCTTGTGGCGCTTTGTCAGTTGAGATAATGTGTTTTTGCATAATGTTTATTTTAAAGAGTTAATCATAAAATTATTATACGAAATGTTTTGTTGATATGCAGATAAAAAATTCTATGACTATTGTTTTATGAATATAAGGCCACTAACGATGTGGCATCTCTATCCAATCAGTTTTTCGAAAAATCACGATGAGCAGCTATAATACGATAATCCACCGACCTCAAAGAGTTCGGACGGCTTCAATCTGTAGTATTTCTCTTCCACGTCCTTAGACTGTTCTGCGTAAGGTTGCGTTA